>NZ_CM001466.1:1704569-1706797 GCF_000231055.2 Saccharomonospora azurea NA-128
AGAACGGGTGCTCAGCCGTGGCCACCACCCTGGCGGTCTTGTCACCGTCCGCACCGTCGACGTCCACCGTGACCTCGACCAGCTCCTTGATACCGGAGCTGGTGATGGTCGCCACGACCGTACGCGGACCCTCCTCGCCGGTCTCCGAATCGGTCGCCCACACCCGGTCCCCGACCTCAACCTCCTCGACCGGCTTCACCCGGCCATCGGCCAACAACACACCCGTACCAGGCACGAAACTGCTGCACCCCGGCGAACCACCACTGTCTACTACTGTTTCAGTCAGTTTAAGGAAACACAGTCACAGCCTTGACGAAGCCTGTTGGGATGTGAGCACTAGCGGGCCTAATGGAAGATCTTCCGAGGGCTCGCGGAAAGCATTGACTGACTCGTCGAGCCACGCTGGCGAGCAGGGCAGCATCAAAGCTATCCCTGAAGCAACGTGCGCATAGACCGTCGGCTGCGTTGTAGGCTGCGCGGATAGCGGGCTCGTACTGGCGGATCGGCTCGGCTCCCAAGTGGGTTTCGGCGGCACCAGGCGCGCGCCCGGGTGAGCCCCCCAGCATTCGACCAAGCCCACCAACGTCACGATCCGCAACAGCAGCCGAATGAAACATCCTATGGAGAATGTCAGACCGTCGTCAATCCGCTCGTCGCCAATATCCCTCCGTCCACCAGAGTCGCTCAACCCATGAGTTCGGGATCTATAATCGGCGGCGTAGGTGCCGCGATACAGACCAGGTCGGACTCGTGCGAAATCCCCACCTTCACCTCCCCGCACGCGAGGTACTTATGCACCCCCAGCTCTGATAGCCAGAGCACAATCTCTTCCCTCGTTTGTGATACCGATAATTTTTCCTCCACGTCGACATCCGACCTTTCTGGCTCCGTGTAGTCCGGGGTCACCCTCCACGGCCAAAGTGCACGGTCCAGCACAGGAGATACTGCAGGCTCAACTACTGGACCTATCTGCAACCTCCTGTCGACCGCTGGCGGAAGCTCAATAATCACCAAACTATAAAGAACACCCGAACGGGAGTCCACCCCCATCTCAACGAACCCGCCACCAGGCCCGGTAACATACAAATTGAGGGCACTACCCGTTCGCCTCACTCGCCAGAAAAGCTTCAAAGGTATCCACGGATCCGCCTCTGCATAAGCTATCTCAGATGGAGCCCTATCCAACACCTTAAGCATTACTCACCTAACAGAACGCGCATGGATTACAACAGGGAGGCGGTCTTGAGCACGTTGCGAGAATTCGAGTTGCCAACCACCTACTGTTATTCGCTGATTGAGCGGAACGCTGCCTTCCTTGATTGCGCCCCCGACCGCCGCTTGGAAACTTCTTAATTGCTGTTGAGTTGTCAGCGCCACATACTCTGGCGACATGCCACGCTCAGACACTGATTTTGCCTTCTCAATTATATGCTTAGTCGCATTTGAATTCACCCACACGCTCGTACCACCTGCACTCAACTCAAATGTAGCAGGCACACCCCCACTACCAGGGATAACTGGCCCAGTCGCTTTGATGTCGTCCCAGATAGCGCATCCAGTATTGTGCACAAGCAGTGAACTGTCAGTAGCGTCTAGGTAGTAAGTGCGGATGCCGCTGATGGTGAGGTTGTGTACTCGTCGTACCTCTACGTACTGGCGGATGGCCGTGATCTCGATATGGTCACCACTTGCACTCCGTAGCCCATCACCTGGCGTGAGTTCGTCGGCGTTGAGCCAGCGGCCTTGGTCGTCGACCCAGAACGGATGTTCGGCCGTGGCCACCACCCTGGCGGTCTTGTCACCGTCCGCACCGTCGACGTCCACCGTGACCTCGACCAGCTCCTTGATCCCGGAGCTGGTGATGGTCGCCACGACCGTACGCGGCCCCTCCTCGCCGGTCTCCGGATCGGTCGCCCACACCCGGTCCCCGACCTCAACCTCCTCGACCGGCTTCACCCGGCCATCGGCCAACAACACACCAGTACCAGGCACAAAACTGCTGCACCCCGGCGGACCACCACCACTCCGACGACCCGCGCCCGCGACGTCCCCGGCAGCATCCGCACCCTTGCGGAACCACTTCGTGAACGTGGCAGCAATACCAGCCAACGGCGCCGCCGCCCCACACGAGAACGCCGCGTTCGTAACATCCCCCTCCGCGCCATACCACCACAGTTCAGGCTGTCTGCCAAGTTCCCCAACCCCGGAATCAGCCCCAAGCCATCGAG
>NZ_CM001466.1:1706897-1847047 GCF_000231055.2 Saccharomonospora azurea NA-128
CAGCTCCGGGGCGTACTGCCGCGCCCCCAGCGTCACGAAGCCGGCCGAGTCGTCGATCGTCCCGCCGACGAACCCCTTCTCCCCTGGGAACTCCACCTCCGGACCACGCCGACCACCGAACGGCAGCTGCCAACGCCGCGTCACCTGCATCGACTGCGCGTCCACCGCAAACTGCGAGGTGCCCTGGTGATCACCCAGCAACCACGTCACCCCGGCCTCGGTACGCATCGCAACCGTGGAATCACCAAAGCTGTAGTACCGAGTAGTCGTGGTCTCACCACTCTCCCGGTCCCACCGCAGCTCCTGGCCCTCCAAGTACAGCGTCGCCCCATCGGGATCACGCCGCACCAACCGCTGGCCGTCCGCGTCATACAGGAACTCGGTGACCACCCCGTCCTTCGTGGACTTCACGAGATTGCCCTCGGCGTCCCACTCCAACGTCTGCTCGCCGTCGACCGACATCCGCCGCACCGTGTTACCGGACTCGTCGTAGGCGAACTGCTCCAGCGTGGTGCTGCCGCTCGGGAACTGGCTGGTCACCGACTCCAAGGCATGCCCGCCGTCGGGGTAGGCGTACTCGTGCACCGTGTCGCCGTCGGAGGTGTGCTCCACCTGCGACATCCGGTTGCCCACCTCGTCGTAGGCGAAGGAATGCCAGTACGGCGCGGGCCCACCCAGCGCCTCCACCGCCGGATCGAGCGTGCAGTCACCCGTCGGCGTCCACGCCTCCACCAGCCTTCGCAGGTGGTCGTACCGGAAACACTGCACATCGGCGAGCCCGTCCAGCGGCACGTCCGCGATCGAGGTGACGTTGCCCGCCGGGTCGTACGAGTAACGCGTGTCCGACTGCATCGGCTTCGGCAACTCGGCATCCACGATCGTGCGCGCCAGCCGTCGCGTGTGCTCGTGGTAGTACCGCGACAACCACACCCGCTGCCCCTGCTCACCCAACTGCGTCCGCTGAAGCTCGCCATAGCGGGTGTACTGCGTGTCCGTGACGTATTCCGTGGTTCCCTGCCCACTGAGACCGCCGTGGCTCGTTCTCAGGAAGCCGAGATCGTCATGGACCAGGCTGTACGGCTCCGCCGACAGATCGCCGGCCTCGGCATAACCGATACCACCCAGACTGCCGTCCGGGTTGTAAGCCGCCGTGGTGGTGTACGTGCCGCCGAGACCTTCCTCGGATTCCGGGATCACGATCTGGGTCTTGAGCGGCTGATACAGGGGGTCGTAGATCGAGGTTTTGCGCACGTACGCCTCGCCGTCGACGTACCGCGTCGACGACGCGAGGCGGCCGATGCCCCACTCCGCGGTGTCGTAGGCCCATTCGGCACGCTTCGGACCGTCGAGCGAGCCTTCGTGCACCGCCGTCTTACGGCCGAGGACGTCGTAGTCGATGGCGAGGGTCTCGCCCCGCGCGTCGGTCGTCTCGACCATCTGCCCCGCGGCGTCGAAGGTCTTCGTGGTGACCCCCTTGTCGGGGTCGTCCATCCGGACCTGACGCCCACGCAGGTCGTAGTCGAACTCCCACGCGTTGCCGCCCGGGTCCGTGATCCCGGTGAGGTTCCCGGCCGGGTCGTAGCGGTAGATGGTGCTGTCGAACTCACCTTCCGGCGTGTCGCCGTGGTACTGCCGCAGCTCGGTCATGCGGCCACGCGCGTCGCTGATCGCTGTCGTCGGCGTCCCACCGTCGGGTGGAGTGACGTGGACGCGGTCACCGCCGTACGACGTGATGGTGCGCCACTTCTCGATCCCGCCGCCCTTGAAGATCTCAGCCACCGGTCTGCCCGCGCCGTCGTACTCGACGGTGGTCAGGCCGGGAACCTCCGCGTCCGAGGCGGACCACAGCGTGTCGTCCACGGGCGCGTCGTTGAAGTACGGCTTCGTCTGGTAGTAGGCACGGCCGGCGGAGTCGTAACGGGTGTCGGTGAGCAGGCGCCCACCGCCGAACGCGGGCTGCTGCACCTGCCGCACGCGCAGCAAGCCGTCGTAAAGCTGTTTGCTGGTGACGTATATGCCGTTCGGGCCCAGCGTGTCCGTGGTGATGACCGAAGGTTCGTCTCGTGAGATCTTGTACGAGTAACGGGCGTTGCCGCCCTCGGGACGGACCCGGTTGGGCTTCCACACCTCCACGGTGCGCCCCAGCGCGTCGTAGGCGACCTCGGTCGTGTTGTAGTTCGCGTCGACCACCTTCGTCGGCTTGCCCCACGCCGGTTCGTATGTGGTGGTGGTCTCGTGCCCCTTGGCGTTGGTCACCACGGTCTTCGTGAGAGGGCCGTCGGCGGCGGGGGTGTAGCTCGTGGTGGTCGCCCGGTCGAGAGCGTCACGCTCCTCGGTCACCCGGCCGTGCGCGTCGTAGGCGCGGGTGGTTGCGGTGACGTAGGACTTGCCTCCGTCATCGGTGAGCTCGGCGACCGTGGTCACGTTGCCCCGGCTCGGCGCGGTACCGAAAGCCTGGCCGTCGTAGGAGTAGCGAACACCGCTCACCGCGTCACCGGGGAAACCGGCCTCCTCCGAGCAGGCGACGGACACCGTCTCCTCCTGCGAGGGCAGGGAGAACAGCCACTTCTGCGTGTTGCGCACGTAGCTGGTGCGGGTACACAGGTCGTCGGCCGGATCGGAGACGTCTCCGAGGTCGTTGACCTCGGTGGGCATGCCCTTGTCGTCGTAGGTGGTGTGCTTGCGCGTGACACGGAACTCGCCTGACTCGAGCTTCGTGTAGGTGCGTTCGGTTCCGATGTCGACGAGGTAGGCCTTCAGCATGCCTCGGGTGGCCGTCGGCCCCTGCCACGTCGGTTCGGTGATCACCTTGGTGATCGGCTCGCCACCGTCTCGGGAGTAAGTGGTCGATTCGAGCAGCGATCCCGCGAGCCAGTCGTGGTCGGTGTGCTTCCCGCCTTCCGAGTCCTCGACCGTCACGGACCGGGACCCGCCGGGGATCTCGTCACCGTCCATGCCGCGGAAGTACCGTTCCTCGGTCAGTGTCACCGGTCCGTCGTCGCCACTGCCCTGGCGGATACGAACCCGTTCGAACCCGCGGAACTCGTTCCAGGTCTTGTCCTCCTCATCCACCAGCTCGGACGTGGTGTAGTGCCAGGCCGCGCCGTCGAGATACTCATAGCGGACCACCTGTGGCACCGAACTGGCGATACGGTCGTGGCTGCTCACCGATGCGACGACGTACTTGTGGAAGTAGTCGGTTCGTTCCGCCGAATAGGGCGCCGACCAGGTCACCGGGAAGCAGCGCCGGGTATTCGTCTCCGGTTTGGCCGGCTTCGACTCCGCGGTGCAGTCCGGCTCCGCATAGTCGATCGAGATGACACCACCGGCCTCCGAGACGATCGCGTTCATCCGGTACCGGATCAACGCGGCGTGGCCGTCGATCCCGTGAACCCGGTTCGGCTTGGCGACGCCCTCGAACGTCACCTCGGGGAGTTGGATGTCGTCGTCACCGACGTGCCCGGTGTGGCGGACCGCCGCCAACCAGAGCGTGGGTTTCTCACCGTCGCCCGGATCGGGGAACTCGTGCCGCAGTGTCCACGAGTCCACCGCACGGTAGCCGTCGCCGTCACGTACCTGCGTGGTGATCTTGGCGAGCCGTTTCGTCGACCAGAACGTCGGAGCCTGCTGGTAGTCCTCACACGTGGTGCCGTCGCACTCGAGGTGCCACGGCACGTCCGGCCAGTTCTCCTCCTTCTCCCGCGTACACGTCGATCCCGGCACACACCGATCCGCCACGGTGAAGACGACTCGCCCTGTCGGGGACGTGTTCTCGCCCTCGCGCAGGCCGTAGTCGATGCGCTCCAGCCAGCCGTCCCGGACGTACTCGGTGGGTTCTTCGTTCTCGTTGCGTCCGTACTTGTTCGTGGCGGTCTCGTACTCGTAGTGGATCACGTTGCCGTTCGTGTCCACGACCTTGTCGAGGTTCCACCGGTAAGCCTGGTCGCAAAAGGAGTCTTTGAACTCCGCGGCGTGGCAGGGTTCGCCCGAGTCGTCACCGAACACGGGCACCGTCCAGGTGGAGTCGGCGCCGGAGCGGGACCCGTAGAAGTACTGGGTGCCGTCGACCGTGGTGATCTTCCAGTACTCGCCGTTGTTGTCAGCGTTGTCCGTACCGGTCAGCCGCTGAACCCGTGAGCCGTCGTCGTGTTCCGGCCGCCACTCACCGGTGTCGCTGTCCTTGACCAACCGGGTGGCCGTGCCGTTGATGGAGACGGTCGCGTTGTCGCTGTCCCAGCAGAGATCCGCCGGATTGTCCTCGGGCTCCCCCGGAAGATCGGTGGCGCAACTGGTGTAGGCGCGCTCGACGAACCCCGGCCACATCGCCCAGCCGTCACCCGCCCAGCCGGCCTGGGTGTTCGTGGCACTCGTCAACCCGTCGACCGCCGCCGACGAGTACGACAGCGACACCTCCGGCGCCAACCCACCGGGTGCGGGCGGCACGCGCATCGGATAACTCCACGTGAACGTGCCGGTCTGCGCCGAGACCGCCCAGGTCGCCGACGGCGTCAGTGACGTCTCGGTGAAGGTGCCACCACCCGCCAGGTCCCCACCGGATCCGCCATCCGGTTGATCACCGTGGAGAGCGTCTCTGCGAACTTCGTCCTGCCCTCGCTGCTGCATCGACAGCGGGGAGACGGGTACCGACGGGGTCGACGGCAGTGGAACCGAAGGCCCTCCCGCGGCCTGCGCGCCGGGAGGCGACTCCACCGCGGCCAGCAGGCCGGCAGCCATGATCACGGCAAGGGCTGCTGCCCGTTTCCTACCGTGCCGAGGTTTCGGCATGCGCATTCTCTTCCACCGTGATCGCACGGTTCCTCCCAGATCCCCTCAGTGAAGCGCGGCGAACGCGAGACGTCGGTATCGGTTATGCGGTCGCGATCGGGTATTCCTCGAGAGTCCTCGCGGGTACGATCTGCACGTTCTCGGACTCGTTGCTCGGCATGCGCTGTCCGTCTTCGATCACCCAGACCTGGTCCGAGTTCGGCGTGGTGACAAGCGTGCCGTCGCGCATCGTGTCGGGCAGCAGCATCAACGCCGAGTAGGGAACGCGCATGATCTGCTCCCACGTACGCCCGGTACCGAGGTATTCCTCCTCGTCGAGGAGAGTGATCCGCGCACCACCGACGACAAGGAACACCTCGTCCGGGTCCTCGGAGTCCGGTGCCCGTACCGCGCTGCCCTCGGGGAACTGCGGAACGGACGGGTTCTTCGCATCCGGGTAGGACCGGAACAGCGTCTCGATACGATCCGCGGTCAACCCGCCGGTGTACAGGCGAACGTCGTCGACGGCACCCGGCCAGAATTCAGCAGGTGTACCGGCTGACTTCCCTCGACCGATCTGGAGCCCGCCGTCCGCGTCCCACGCGTTCTGAAGCGTGCCGTCACCAAGGCGCGTGCCGTTAACGTACAACCACAACTTCCCGGAATTCGCTTCATAAACGCCAACGAGATGAACCCATGTATTTACCTCGGTCTCCAACCTCGACAAGGCGGCCTTGGTGACGGTCGCCTCCTCACTGTCGGTCTCCGCCATCTCGAACACCCACGAGCCCAATCGATTCTGGCTGTCCCGGACATGCCCCAGCCGGAACTTGCTCGTGTGCGCTCCGTCCAAGCTCACCGCGGTCGTGGTACCACTCTTCTCGTCGAGCCGTACCCAGGCGGACACAGTGAAACTGCGGTCGAAACGGAGATCGGCTTCGGCAGTGGACACATGGTCGTCCACACCGTCGAGGTGAATCGCGTTGCCGGTCCGTCCCGCCCCGAACTGTGCGCCGTTGTGCAGTGTGCCGGTGCGGCCACCCATCGAGTCGGCGGTCGTGGTCCCGCCGTTTTCGTCGAGCCGCATCTCGTGGACGAGCGTGAGATCGCGGTCCGCGTGGAGGCGAATCTCGTCCTCTCGCAGTGGACGGCTGTACAGCTTAACGTCGTCGACCGCCCCGGCGAGGAAGTTCGCCCACGTCCCACCGTGTAGCGAACGACCGATGCTGACGTCGTTCATCGCGTCCCAGGCTCCGGTGGCGTCTCCTGTACCGTTGAGTGTCCCGTTGACGTACAGCAGGACTCGGCCGTCGACCGCGTTGTACACGGCGGCGAGGTGCGTCCACACTCCCGCCTGTGCCGCCTGCTGCGAGTACACCGTCACGCCTTCGGCGTTGGCGGTGTCGGAGTCGTACATCGCGATGGCGAAGCGGCCGTCCCCTCCGTACGCCAGGTCGAACCTGGCCGACTGTTCGCCGTTCTGGCTGACGATGGTCGACCACTGCGACGGCAGTTCGTCGACCTTCACCCACGTGGACACGGAGAAGCTGTGGGAGGTGCTCACGGCGACGGGCGCACTGGCGTACTCGGTGCTGCCGTCGAGCTCGACCGCGAGATCGCCCGGATTGTGCTCGCTGGACCTGCCGGGAATCCACGACGGATACTCGCCGAGTGAACCGTGGTGTCCTGCACCCGACTCGTCCCGCGCGTTGCCGTCCAAACGCCAGTCCGATTCGACCACGTCGTCACGGCCGATGACGCCTTCGATCTCTGCGGCGGAAACGACACGGCTGTACACCCGGACCTCGTCGAGGCTGCCGTCCCAATAGTCCACGTCCTGGCCCTGCCACCTGGCGCGGCCCATCACGAACGAGCCTGTGGCGTCCCACGTCGCGGTAACTGCACCAGTATCCGCGAGGACACCGTCGACGTAGAGAGAGACCTCGTTGTTCTTGGCGTCGAACACACCGACGAGGTGTGTCCAGACACCGGCCTGCGCTGTCCCGGGTGCGGAGTACGCGCGCCCCGCCAGCTCGCCACTCTGGTCGGGATGGAGGATCGAAAAGCTCCAGCCCGTTTCACGATGCTGCAGCAGGAACCCGCTGTTCTCCGCATCGTCCTGACTCACGGCTGTGAACGCCCCGCCCTCAGGCGCGAGGCGATCGAGTCGCACCCACGCGGCGACGGAGAAACCGTGGTCGGTCCGCACAGCCGGACCGTCCGTGGCGACGTAGTCGTCGACCCCGTCGAGCGTCACCGCACCGTTCACGGCTCCGTCCGACACGAGCGAGGCGCCACCGCTCAGAATGGCACCACCACCACCTTCGACCTCGTTGACGACCGTCGTTCCGAACGCCTGGTCGAATTTCCAGTGTCCGACCTGCACGTCGCCCCGACTGGCCAAGGTTTGCGCTTCGCCCGCTGTCAACGCCCGGTCGTAGACACCGACCTCGTCGATCGCGCCCTTCCAGTTGCCGAGTGGACCACCGTCCCAGTACGCCCGGCCGATCCGGAACTCACCACCGGCGTTCCAGTGGTCGCCGTACGAATCCGACCCCGAGAGCTGGCCGTTCACGTACAGCAGCACCTGCCCCTCGATGGCGTCGTAAACACCGACGAGGTGCGTCCACTCTCCTTGACGGACCCGAGTATCCGAGTTGGCGAAACCGCCGTCGCCTTCGTCGTCCAAGGCGTCCGTTCCCGGTAACGCGAACTGCCACCGGCCGTCCTCCCATGCCTGGAGCAGGAAGCCACTCCGGTGCTCACCGTCCTGGGACAACGCGGTCGAACCACCGGGAACCACCGGATCACCGTCCAAACGCACCCAGGTGGCCACCGAGAAACTCGCATCGGTGCGGACGGCGTTGGCCGCACTGATGTCGTCGTCGACGCCGTCCAACAGTGCGGCGGCGCCCACGGCTCCGGGCCCCCACACGGGATCACCGTGCACCGATCCGTCCCGCTCACCGAGGAACGCGCCATCCTCGGCATTGCCGTCCAGCGGCCAGTGCGACGCCGGTCCGGTGCCCGCCCGGACGTAGAAGTGGTAGGTCGTCATCGGGCTGCGCAGCCCCGCACGGTCCACGCTCTGCACGTAGAGATCGACCGGCCCGTCGCGCGGGGGCGTGATCACAACGGTCGCGTCTCCACCCAGACTGTCAGCGTCCACCTTCGTCGTGGGCGGATCGGAGAAGCCGTAGACGTAGTGGTCCACGTCCTCGACACCGTCTGCTTGGAAGGTGAACTCACCCGGGACATCCACCCCGCCATGCCAGGCGTTGTCCTCCCGGTACAGAACACTCGACACGGTCGGTGCCTGGGCCGGTGCCTGTCGGTCGACCACGAATGTGGGCCCCGATCGACTTGGACCCGACAGAGCTCCGTCGCTGCCGTGGACGGACCAGCTGATGGTCTGCCCGTGTCGGTTCGTCAGGTCGAGCGGAGTGCCGAACGTCGACCCGGACGCCAGTGTCTGCTGCCGGGACATGGTCTCGCCGGTGGGCTCGGCCTTGATGTTCCATTTCGCCGTCAACTGCCCGCCGTCCGGGTCGCTCAGCTTGGCTTGGAGCGTGATCCGGTCGGAGCCGAAGTAGCGCTTTCCGTCGCACCACCGGCACGGCTCCGTGAGCGTCGGGTCCGTGGTCACCGAGGAGGGGGCGTTGGGGGCGCGATTGAACTCCACCGTCAGCTGTGGGTAGAAGTTGACACCGTTCTCCTTCTTGACGTGGAACCTCTTCCAGCCGTCGGGGTCGTTGCTGTTCTCCTCCTTGTTCCCGGCCTTGAGCCCGAACGTCACCGAATTCCAGCCCTCGTCGGCGGCTTGCTGGACCGCGCTCTCCGCGTCCATCCCCACCCAGGTGGGACCACAGGACTGGCCTGCCTTCGCCGCGGACTTCGCCTCGGCGATGTTCCGCAGCCACGCAGGTTGGCGATCCCAGGTCGTGGTCGTGCTGATGTCACCGGTGAGGTACAGGTACATCGGCTTGACAACCGCTTCGTCGCACGTGTTCGAGTTCTTCCAGACCTGGTAGATCCGAAAGTGAGCTTCCTCGATCTGTGCGCCGTCGAGCATGCTGGTGGAGAACCGGAAGAACGAGCGATCCAGGTACGCGCTCGACCACTCAGGCGCGTGCCCGATTCGCGCCACACCCTTGTACCGCTCGTCATCATCGCGTGGCGCGAGGTTCCAGTGCGACGTCGTCGGGTGGGAGCGCCGCACCAATGTCCAGGCCGACTGCCTGGAGGTCACCGAGCTGAAGGTGGGATCGATGACGAGGGGATAGGTCACCGCTGGATCGGTGAGAAGGCTCTGGTCAGGTTCGAGGGATAAGACTCCATCGTCGACAGTGGCCTTGACCGGCGCCTCCTTGCGTTCCGATGAGGTCGTTGCTGCACCCGTCCCCTCGGGTGTCCCTGCTGAGTCCCACATACTCGGCGCCGGTGCATGGAACACGGTGTTCCCGTCGTCGTCGACTGCCTGGATGTTCCCAACACTGTCCGAGTTGACATCGACATTCTCGGTGCGCAACGCGAGATCGATTCGTTCCAGAGCCGGTGACCCAGCAGCCTCCGGTGTCTTCACGACGAATTCGTGGCCGAAGCCACGCGGCGTCGCACGGACCCGAAGATCGACCCCGGGGTGGATCTCTTCGTACGTCGCCGTATCACCTTCGATCGCCGGCACAGGCAGTGCCTCCGACCACTCGAGTGCCAACCGGGCGCCGTCCCGCTCGATGGTGGCGAGAATGCGATCACTGCCGCCGGAGAACGCGACGTCGACGGCCGCCGCTCGGGGCCGAACCGCACCGTCCTCGCCTACGACGAGTCCGTAGTCGGTGTCCACCCAACGTCCGTCACGCCGCGCGCGTTCGGGCACCACCGACTCCTTGAGGGTGAACGTCCCCTCGGGATTCGCCACAACCTGGGTCGTTTCGGTCGTCAACTCGGCGACCTCCACCGGCTCGCCCTGAGCGCGGGCGGCCTCCGAAGCCTCACCCAAGGGATCGGGTTCAGCCGTAGTGGCTTGGGCCGGGTGGGCGAGAGCAGCATGGCTCACCAACGGAAACGACGCGATGAACAAGGCGCTCAGTGCCACAACCACACAGGCGGGCAGCACGAAACCCGCCGATTCAGCTCGGCGCGACATGACGGTATGTCCTCCCCCTGCCACACCGTCCCCGCACGGTAGCGGCCGTGATCAAACGTACGAACGGGATATTCACCCACGTCGCCAAGGCATGCAGCCCCCATTCGGGGGAAGACATGATCACAGATTGGTTCCGCCTGCTACCGTTCCGTGATCACGACCGAGCGTCCACACAGGACGACTATGCACTCGGCCGTCGTCAGCCGTAGTAGCGGATGCCCGCGTAGGTCTCCTGCTGCAAAACGTTGTCACCGCTCGTCGACAGTCGGTGGTCGAGCGGCCCGGTCGACGGCCCGCGCCCGCTCACCGCGGGCATGACGAGTCGGTCGTCGATCGACTGGAACCGCAGTACGACGGGTCCGTCGATCGGGGCGTCCTGCGTGCCGATGGCGCAGTCGCGTGGCAGGAGCGGGCCGTCCAATGCCGCCACGAGGCCGATCTCGCCCTCGCGCTCGTCGCCAAGGCCCAGCGTCACGGCCGTGCCGAGTGCGGCCAGCAGACCAGCGAGCGACAGGGCGAGTGTGCGTGTCAGCGGCATACGGCGAGCATGTCGCCGACGGCCCGGCGAGCACATCGGGCACGCCCCGGAGACGTTCCTGATCTCGCTCCGGGTGTTCCCGGGGACGAGCACACGCCCCTCCCCGGGAACGGGGGACTCTAGAACAGCGCGCTGGCCAGGTCGCGGCGGGCCTTGGCGACGCGGTCGTCGGCCGGGTCGAACAGCTCGAACAGGCTCACGAGGTGTTCGCGCACCCGGTTGCGGTCGTCGCCGGCCGTGCGGCGGATGGTGGCGATGAGCCGGGCGAACCCGTTCTCGACGTCTCCCTGGGCCACCTGCGCGTCCGCCGCCGCGAGCTGGGCGTCGATGTCGTTCGGGTCGGCGTCGGCCTTGGCGATCGACGACGGGTCGGTGCCCTCGGCACGCGCGGCGAAACGCACCTGCACCAGCGCCGCCTTCGCCTGCTCGTTGCCGGGCTCGCTGTCGAGGATCCGCGTGTAGGCGGCTTCGGCGGCGGCGTAGTCACCGCGCTCGAACGCCTCCTCGGCCTCGACGAACCTCGGGTCCTGCGGCTCCTCCGCCGGCTCACCCTGCTGCGCGGCCTGCACGCCGGGCAGCTTGTCGCGCAGGGCGTCGAGCAGCTGCGTCAACCACTGCCTGATCTGCGGCTCGGGCAACGCGCCCGAGAACGCGTCCACAGGCTGCCCCGCCGCGATGGCGACCACCGTCGGGATCGACTGGACACCGAACAGCTGCGAGATGCGCGGGTTGGCGTCCACGTCGACCTTGGCGAGCACCCAGGCTCCGCCGCTCTCGGCCGCGAGGCGCTCCAGCACCGGGCTCAGCTGCTTGCACGGCCCGCACCAGTCGGCCCACAGATCCACCACGACCAACTGCTGCAGCGACCGCTCCACGACCTCGGCCTGGAAGGTCGCCTCGGTCACGTCGATGACCGACGCGTTGGCCGGAGCGCTGCCCTGGCCACCCGTGTTCGGCGTCGTCGTCTGCCGTGCCGCCGCCTCGGCACGCGCCTTCACTGCCGCCAGGTCGACGGCTCCCGAGAGGGCGGCCGACACGGCGGGTGAGTTGTTTCCTGATCCGCGTGGCTGTGTCACGGTTCCATCCTGGCATGGACGCCGCGCGGCGTCAGGGCTGGTCCACGGCGTCCCGCACCGCGCACGCGCCCCCCGGGCCCGACAGGGTCAGGAGTCGCCGAGCTGCTCCTCCACGCGCTGCACCTTCGCCGCCAACTGCCCCTCGTGTCCGGGGCGGATGTCGGCCTTCAACACCAGGCTCACCCGGGGCGAACCCTCACCGGCGGCCTCCACCGCCCGCTTCACGACGGCCATGACCTCGTCCCACTCGCCCTCGATGTTGGTGAACATCGCGTTGGTCTCGTTCGGCAGTCCCGACTCGCGCACGACGCGCACAGCGCGGGCCACCGCCTCGCTCACGCCGCCGTCGTCGTCCCCGCCCGCCGGACTCACACTGAACGCCACGATCATCGCTGCCTCCTCCACCTCGCCTGCCGCGGTCGCACTGTCGCGGGGTGCGACCTCGCCCACCGTGGGCTCCTACCCGCCCCCAGCCTGCCCGCGATCACTGCTAACTTCGAGCCCCATGAAAGGTCCGTTGCCGTTCGACCCGATCGCGCGCGCGGCGCAGCTGTGGGAGGACCGCATCGGGCCCTCCACCACGATGGCCGCCGTCACGGGACTGATGCGGGTCCAGCAGATCCTCCAGTCGGCCGTCGACGCGGCGCTGAAACCGCACGGTCTGACGTTCGCGCGGTTCGAGGCGCTGACCCTGTTGAGCTTCTCGCGTCACGCACGGTTGCCGATGCGCGTCATGGGCGAGCGGCTCCAGCTCCACCCGACGAGCGTGACGAACATCGTCGACCGGTTGGAGAAGGACGGACTCGTCAAGCGTCAGCCGCATCCCACGGACCGCCGGACCACCCTGGTCGAGATCACCGAGGAAGGCAACGCGCGGCGCGAACAGGCCACGAAGGCGGTGACCGACATCGACTTCGGGCTCACCGGGCTCACCGACCGTCAGACGGAACAGCTGACCGAACTGCTGACCCGCGTGCGCAAGGCCGCGGGCGACTTCACCGACTGAACGACCCCAGGACGACACCGCGCCGGGCCGGGATCACTCCGGCCGGCGCGGGTCGAAAAGACGAATCAGGCGCTGGCGACCGCGTCGTCGGAACCGCGGCGCACGTACAGGCCGGTGCCGCCGTACTGCAGTCGCTGGGGGCCGTCGAGCTTGCCGCGACGCAGCGCCCACTTCTCGAACCACCACGTGAACAGCGGCGGGATCGCGGCCAGCAGCGCGAGGACGACGGTGCCGAACCGCCACCCGAGCGGACGTGCCACGGCCAGTGTCGTGACGACGTAGAGAACGAACAGCGCGCCGTGCACCGCGCCGAGCACGGGAACACCGCCCTCGCCGAGCTCGACGACGTACTTCAGGAACATGCCGACCAGCAATCCCGTCCACGACAAGGCTTCGGCGATCGCCACGACACGGAACAAGACGGCAGCCTTGTTCGACACAGTTCCTCCTCGGATAGCCGACCACCACGACAGGGGCGGCCGCACAGCACTCTCCACACACGTCAACCACGCTGTCGGACGGTGTGATTTCCAGTGTGAGCCGTGACCTCGATCACCGGCCTACCGGCCCCTCACCCGGCGAGCGCCGAAACCGGCTCACGGCTCCCAGCGGAAGAGCTTCGCGGCGAGGGCCCCCATGACGACGGTGAAGCCGATCAGCACCAGAGCGGGCACCAGCAACGCCTCCACTCCCTGTCCCCGCACCATCACGGCGAGCATGCCGTCGTTGAGGTGCCGCATCGGCAGCGCCAGCGACACCTGCTGCAGCCAGGCCGGAGCCGCGTCGAGCGGGAAGAACGCACCGGACAGGAACGCCATGGGAAGCGTGATCAGGTTGCCCACGGTGCTCGCGGTCTCCTCCGTGCGGCACCAGGCTCCAGCGAGCATGCCGACGGCGAAGAAGCTGAGCGTGCCGAGCATCAGCAGCGGCAGCGCCAACCACCACTGGCCGGTCAGCTTCAGCCCGAACACGGGAAGCAGCCCGACGCACACGAACAACACGAACTGCGTGGCCGACACCCCGAGCGTCACGAGCAGGCGGGACGTCAACACGGTGCTCGCTCGCACCGGTGCGAGCCGCAGCCTCCGGAGCACCTGGTTGCGCCGCCAGTTCACGAGTGTGATCGCCGCGCCGAACACCGCACCCATCGCCACGGCCCACGACAGGATGCCGGGCGTCATGTACTGGATGGGTTCGAGCGAGGCGTCCTCCACCTGCTGGGCGTCGAGCGAGAACGCGGGTGGCTGCCCGGTCGCCGCCACGTTGGCGTGGTTGACGACGCCGTCGACGATGCCGAGCACCATCTGCGCGGTGTTCTGCTCGCTCGCGGCGAACCGCACGCGCACGGTGTCGCCGTCCTGGGTCACGTAGGCGGGGAGGTCGCCCTCGCGGACCTGCGCCTCCGCCTCGGCGACGGTGCCGACGGTCTCGAGTTCGAGCACCCCCGACTCGTCCAGGGCGGTGATCACCGGTCCCTCACCGACCACCGCGACCGTCAGCCGGCTGTCGCCCTGCCCGCCCAGCAGCAAACCGAAGATCACCAGGAACATCAGCGGGAACAGGAAGGTGAAGAACAGCGTCGCCTTCTCGCGCACGATGCCCTTGAACATCGCGACGGACAGCGCCCGGAACGGCGTCGGCGCCACCGACCCGCGCTGCGGAGTCTGCTTCGCCTCGGTGGTGGTCACGCGCGGTACTCCCTGCCGGTCAGGTGGAGGAACACGTCCTCCAGCGTCGCTGTGCGCACGGTCAGCCGGTCCACGGTGCCGCGCTCGGCCAGCGCCGTGAGCAGCGGAGCCGGAGTGCGCGTGCTGATGGTCACCGTGACGTCGTCGGTGGTGACGCTGTCGGCGCCGGGCAACGCGTGCGCGTCGGCGGGCACGAGCACGCCGGTGTCCAGAGTGAGGTGGGTGGGCGCGTCGAGGTCACGCACGAGCCGGGCGGGCGTGTCCAACGCGAGGATCCTCCCATGGTCCATGATCGCCACGCGGTCGCACAGGACCTCCGCCTCGTCGAGGTAGTGGGTCGTGTAGACGATGGTGCTCCCGCGAGCCTTGATCTCGCGCAGCACGTCCCACAGGTTGCGCCGGGCCTGCGGGTCCAACGCGGCCGTGGGCTCGTCGAGGAACACGAGCTCGGGATCGTGCACGAGCGCGCACGCGATCGACAGCCGCTGCCGCTGCCCACCCGAGAGCTTCTTCTCCGGGGTATCTGCCTTGTCGGCGAGTCCGACGAGTTCGAGCATCTCGTCCGCCCGGGCGGGGCCGACCCCGTAGAGCGCGGCGAAGGTCGTCAGCTGTTCACGGGCCGTCAGCCGCTCGAAGAACGACGACGCCTGGAGCTGCACCCCGATGCGCGGCAACAGCGACTCGTTGCGCGGCCACGGCGACTGCCCGAGCAACCGGACTGTCCCGGAGTCCGGTTCGAGCAGTCCCTCCGCGATCTCCAACGTCGTGGTCTTGCCCGCGCCGTTGGGTCCGAGGATGCCGAAGAACTCGCCTTCGACGACCTCGAAACTCACACCGTCGACCGCGCGGACGTCGCCGTAGTGCTTGCGGATGTCGGACACCGCGAGTGCAGCCGAGACGCCGGAGGATGTGGAGGTGGCCACCATGGGGCAACACTAGTTGATCTCTGCTGCAGGCCAGTGCGGTTCTCCGGGATCTCTCGGTAACGAGTCGAGTAAGTTCTCCGGCCATGAGTGCACCGTCGGCGCCGCTCCGCCTTCCCGCGAACCAGCCCGCCCAGTTCTACCGTGGAGGGTCGGCCATCGCCGCGCTCCGCGGGGCGTCGTCGAGCTGCGCCGACTTCGGACCGGAGGACTGGGTGGCCTCCACGACCACGCTGTTCGGACGCGACACCGACGGCCTGAGCCGGCTTCCCGACGGCCGGTGGCTGCGCGACGCGGTCGAGGCGGATCCGGTCGGCTGGCTCGGACGCGAGCACGTCGACGCCTACGGCTCCTCCACCGCTCTGCTGGTGAAACTCCTGGACGCCGGGCAACGGTTGCCGGTCCACTTCCACCCCGACGACGCGTTCGCCCGCCGCCACTTCGACTCGCACTTCGGCAAGACGGAGGCGTGGATCGTCGTGGGAACCCAGGGCACGGCACCCACCGTGTACGCGGGTTTCCGGGACGCGCTCGACACCCGCACGATCCGGGACTGGGTCGTGGACCAGGACGCACCGACCATGCTGGGCGCGTTGAACGCGCTCCCCGTCGAAGTGGGCGACACCGTCCACATTCCCGCAGGACTGCCGCACGCCATCGGCGAGGGCGTGTTCGTCGTCGAGCTGCAACAGCCCACCGACTTCTCACTCACGCTGGAGTGGCGTGACTTCCTCGGCGACGAGAAGAAGGGACACCTCGGCCTCGGCTTCGACACGGCCCTGCGGGCACTCGACACCTCCGCCTGGGACGAGGAACGGCTCACGAGCGTGATCCGCCGGACCGCGACCGACGACGCGCCCGCCGTCGACCTGCTCGCCCCCGCCGCCCGCCCGTTCTTCCGGGCCGACCGACTCCGGCCGACGGCACCGCTCGCGCTGGATCCGTCGTTCGCCGTGCTCGTCGTGCTCGCGGGCCGCGGTTGCCTGCGCACGGTGAACGGCGAGGCCCAGCAACTGTCCACAGGAGACACCTGGGTGGTGCCGTACGCGGCCGGGGAACTCGAACTCGACGGCGACGTCACCGTGATCCGCTGCCGCCCACCCGCCCCGCGACGCTGAACCCGGTCAGGCTGGGTATTGCTCGGCGAGCTCGGTCAGGAACCGACCGAGCGCTGTCCGGACCATCGTGCGGAGCCCACCGCCCAGCGAGACCCTCGCCACCCCGAGAGCGGCCAGCTCGGCGAGATCCGGTCCACCCGGCAGCAGGGTCACGTTGACGGGTGCTGAGCCGAGTTCGGTCGTGATCGTGCGGATGACCTGCGCACCTCGCACGTGGATCGGGTACACGACGTCCGCGCCCGCCGCGAGGTAACACCGGGCACGATCAAGGACCTCGGGCACCAGCTCGCGCTCGTCCGGCCCGCTGTCGTGGCACGCCAGAAAGGAATCGATCCGCGCATTGATCACCAGGCGGTCCCCGGCACTCTCCTTGAGCGCGGCGACCAGCTCCGCCTGCTGGTCAGGGTGACGCCGCGCGCCGGTGCGGTGGTCGGTGTCCTCGATGTTGAACCCCGACGCTCCCGCCTCGACGAGTCGCTCGACCAGCTCGGCCGGCGGCAGTCCGTAGCCGGACTCGGCGTCCACCGTGACCGGCACGTCGACCACCCGCGCGATCCGGCGCACGACGGCCAGCATCTCGTCGACCGGGGCCTGCTCGCCATCCGGATAGCCGAGACTGCGCGCAACCGCCACGGAACTGGTTGCCACCACCGGGAAGCCTGTCTCCAGCACGGCGGTGGCCGTGTCGGCGTCCCACACGTTCGGCAACACCAGAGGTGTCCCCGCGACGTGCAGAGCTCGTAGGCGTTCAACGGCCGTGACAGGCTGCTCTTGTCGACTCACGCCGACGAAGCTAGCGCGTGAGCGCACCCCGGCGAAGATCCAGTTCGGGCGCGAGACCGGAATCCACTTTCACCGCGCGGGCGGTCCTCAGAAGTCACGTGACGTCTCGGCACCGGCACCGCCGACCCGCTGCAGGTGGACTCGCCGGACCAGGCGGATGACCGGACGTGCCAGGAGTTGGAGGCTTCCGAGCAGGAAGCACCACGTGCCGGCGGTCGTGGTCGACGTCCAGAAGAACAGCACACTGCCCACCACGAACCACAACGCGATGAGCAGGTCGTTGCCGATGCTGACGAGCTCGTACCGTCGACGGAGGATCAGTTCCTCGTGCCCGAACGTGACCGTCAGCGTGTCGCGCCCGTCGTCGGGTCGGTCGGTGTCCGGCATGGCCCCACGGTGACAGCGCCGGCCCCTTGCCGCAGCGCTGGCCGGGTGAGCCTCGCGGAACCCGATCACTGGTGCGCACCCGCGCGGCGGCGGGTGCGCACCAGAACCCGATCAGACCTTGAGCAGCAGCGCGTCGCCCTGGCCGCCACCGCCGCACAGCGCGGCCGCACCGAGCCCGCCGCCCCTGCGCCGCAGCTCGTGCACCAGGTGCACCACCAGGCGTGCGCCCGACGCGCCGATGGGATGGCCGAGCGCGATCGCACCGCCGTTGACGTTGACCTTCTCCTCGTCGAGGCCGAGCTGGCGCGCCGACACGACGCCCACCGCCGCGAACGCCTCGTTGATCTCCACGAGGTCGAGCGCGTCGGCCTCCAGCTTCGCCTTGGCGAGAGCGGCCTTGATGGCGTTGGACGGCTGCTCGTGGAGGCTGGCGTCCGGGCCCGCCACCACGCCGTGCGCACCGATCTCGGCGAGTGGGGCGATACCCAGCTCCTCCGCCTTCGCCCGGCTCGCCACGACCACCGCCGCAGCGCCGTCGGAGATCTGGGACGCCGAACCGGCGGTGATCGTGCCGTCGGCGGCGAACGCGGGACGCAGGCGCGCGAGGCCCTCGGCGGTCGTGTCGGCACGCACGCCCTCGTCGGTGGAGAACACCACCGGGTCGCCCTTGCGCTGCGGGATCTCCACGGGCGCGAGCTCGTCGTCGAACACGCCGTTCGCGGCGGCCTTCGCCGCACGCTGGTGCGAACGCGCCGAGAACGCGTCCTGCTCCTCGCGGGTCAGCCCGTAGCGGGCGTTGTACCGCTCCGTGGACTCGCCCATGGCGACCTGGTCGAACGCGCAGAACAGGCCGTCGTGCGCCATGTGGTCGACCAGCGTGGCGTCGCCGTACTTCACGCCCGTGCGCGACTTCGGCAGCAGGTGCGGGGCCTGCGACATGGACTCCTGCCCGCCGGCGACCACGAGGTCGAACTCTCCGGCGCGAATCAGCTGGTCGGCCAGCGCAATGGCGTCGAGGCCCGACAGGCACACCTTGTTGATGGTCAGCGCGGGGACCTCCATGGGGATGCCCGCCGCCACGGCGGCCTGCCGCGCCGGGATCTGCCCGGCTCCGGCCGTGAGCACCTGGCCCATGATCGTGTACTGGACGGCGTCGGCCGGAACACCGGCCCGCTCGAGCGCTGCCTTGATGGCGACCCCACCCAGCTGCGCGCCGGAGAAGTCCTTCAACGAACCGAGGAGCCGGCCAATGGGGGTACGAGCGGCACCCAGGATCACGGAACCGGACACAAGAGGCCTCCTGCAATCATCGACGTCGACGCTGCCGGACGCTGTAGCGCGTCAGCGATGGATCGACGATACCGCCTCGACGCCGGGCGTCGGGGGATCGCGACGGATGTCACTGCCGCGCCACCGCGACGCCGTCTATTCTCCGGGCATGCACGAGGCACCGCAGCCACTCGACCCCCTGTCGTCGTTCGTCACGGCCGTCGACCACGTCGGCATCGCCGTGGCCGACCTCGACGCCGCGATCGCGTTCCACACGAAGCATTTCGGGCTCGAGGTCACCCACATCGAGGTGAACGAGGAACAGGGCGTGCGCGAGGCGATGCTGCGTGCACCCGGCGACACGGAGGGCGCGGCGGTGCAGTTGCTCGCCCCCGCCACCCCCGAGTCGACGATCGCCAAGTTCCTCGACCGGAACGGTCCCGGGCTGCAGCAGCTGGCCTACCGCGTGACCGACGTCGAGGCCGCGGCGGAGGCACTGCGGTCGGCGGGACTGCGGGTGCTGTACCCGCAGGCACGACGCGGCACCGCGAACAGCAAGGTCAACTTCGTGCATCCCAAGGACGCGGGCGGTGTGCTGGTGGAACTCGTCGAGCCTGCGGCGGACCAGCCCGCCACCCACTGACGGTCCCGCCCACCGAACGCGTCGGTCGGCGCCCCGAATGGCACTGACCAGCGATCAGAGCCGTCCACTCGCCCCATCGGACTCTCCGAGACGTGCACGTCCAACCCGCCCGCTAGGGTGGGGACCATGAGCCTTGGCGAGGAACGGGAGCTCGTGCCGCTGGGAGCCGGTTTCGACTTCGAGAAGCGCGGATACAACCGCGCGCAGGTCGACGAGCACTTGGAACGGCTCGACGCCGACATCAAGATGCTCATGTCCGATCGGGACGCGGCCATCTCACAGGCCGACGACCTGGCAAGGCAGCTCGAGTCCGCGCGGATCGAGATCGACGATCTGCGGGGACAGGTCGAGCGGCTCGCCCAGCCGCCCACGACCATCGAAGGACTGTCGGAGCGCCTCCAACGGATGCTGCGGCTCGCGCAGGAGGAGGCGAGCGACACCAAGGCCAGGGCGGAGGCCGAGGCCGGCCACATCCGGGCGAAGGCCGAGTCCGACGCCAGCGCCATGCGCGCCCGCTACGAGCAGCTGCTCACCGAGCTGGCCGAGCGCCGCAAGCAGATGGAGGCCGAGCACGCGAAGGTGCTCGAGGACGCCCGCGCGGAGGCCGCGCGCATCACGTCCGAGGCCGAGCAGGAGCGCGCGCGGCTCGACCGCGAGGCGGAGCAGCGGCGCACTCAGGTCGAGGAAGACTTCGAGATCGCGATGTCGCAGCGGCGCACCGAGTCGATGCGCGTGCTCGCCGAGCAGGAGGCCGCGAGCAAGGCCGAGGCCGAACGCCGCGTCCGGGAGGCCACCGACGAGGCCGCGAGCATCCGCGCCCAGGTGGCCGACGAGCGCGCCAAGGCCGAGGCGGAGATCGAACGCCGGCGTCGCGAGTCCATCGAGGACGCCAACCGCCGCAAGCAGGACTCGATCAGCGAGGCCAACGCCCGCGTCGCCGAAGCCACCGACGAGGCCAAGCGCCGCATCCGGGAGGCCACCGACGAGAGCACCCGCCGTGTCGCCGAGGCGACGGCTCGGGTCGAGGAGCTGCGGACCCTGCGCGCCCGCATCGCGGAGCAGGTCAAGGCCGCCAGGTCCATGCTCGCCGAAGCCGAGTCCGCGCTGGGCAACGCCGAGCCGAAGGACGACGCGGCCGCCGCCCCGGGCAACGGTGATGGCGACAGCTCCAACGGTTCCGACGGCTCGGGAGGCTCCGCGGAGACCGAGGCGGCGGACGCGTCGGCCCACAACGGCGACGGCGCCTCCGCGCCGACCGTCCGGGTCCGTGCCGTCACCACACCGAAACCAACTCGCGAGTAGGTAACTGCTGCGCGGCCATCCGGGACCCGCTACTGTCAGCCTCCAGAACCGGTACGACCACCCCACTGGAGGACCGGATGGCCGCCTATACCACCGTTGTCGTCGGTACCGACGGTTCGGACTCGTCGCTGGCCGCCGTCGAGCGGGCCGCGAAGGTCGCAGCCGACTCCGCCGCCACCCTCGTCATCGCATGCGCGTATCACCCGGCGGGCCGGGAGCGCGTCGACAAGGCTCAGGACGTGCTCGGCGACGAGGAGGCATACCAGGTGGTCGGTTCGGCACCCGCCGAGGAAACCCTGCGTGCGGCGGCCGAGCGAGCGGCGAAGGCCGGCGCGACGGCCGTGGACACCGTGGCGGCGGTCGGTGAACCGGTGGACTGCCTGCGCAAGATCGTGAAGGAACGCTCCGCCGACCTGCTCGTGGTCGGCAACCGGGGACTCAACACACTGGCGGGCCGGATCCTCGGCTCCGTGCCCTCCGAGGTCGCTCGCAAGTCCGGGGTGGACGTGCTCATCGTCCACACCACGTGACCGCGTCGAGCGGCGGGCTGTCGCCCGAGCTCGAACGCGTGTTGCTCGGAGGGCCGCGCCGGTACACGCGCCTGGAGGTCGCCGCACGCGCCGGGGTGTCCCCCGACCGTTCGCAGGCGTTGTGGCGAGCGCTCGGCTTCGCCACCGTCGGAGACGACGAGGTGGTCTTCACCGACGCCGACGTCGAAGCGATGCGGATGACCGACCGGTTGATCGACGACGGAGTTCTGGACCAGGACCTGGAGACCGCCGTCGCGCGGGCCATCGGTCTGCACATGTCGCGGCTGGCCGAGTGGCAGGCGGAGCTGTTGCGGGCGCTGCTCGCCGATCACCCGCACCTCGCCGGGACTCCCGACGAGGTCTCCGCGCTCATCGAGCGTCTGCTGCCGCGCCTGCGGCACGTGCACGACTTCGTCTGGCGCCGCCACCTGGCCGCCAACGCCGGGCGGGCACTGGCGGCGGGTGAACAGCTGGAGGAGCGCACGCAGGTCGTGGGGTTCGTCGATCTCGTCGGCTACACCCGCATGGTGCGACGCATCGACGAGGCCGAGCTCAGCGACATCCTCGAACGGTTCGAGTCACTCGCCACCGGCCTGGTCGCCGACCACCACGGGCACGTCGTCAAGCTCATCGGCGACGAGGTGCTGTTCGTGTGCTCGGATCCGACGGACGCCGCCGAGATCGCCTTGTCCCTGGCCGAGGCCGCGAGCGCCGACGACCTTCTGCCCGCGGTCCGCGGTGGTCTCGCGTCCGGTCGCGTGCTCAGCCGCTTCGGCGACGTCTACGGATCGGTGGTGAACCTCGCGAGCCGACTCACCTCGATCGCGCGCCCCGGGACCGTCCTCGTCAACGCCTCGCTGGCGGAGACCCTCGACGGCGAGCCCGGGTTCCGGGTGCGCTCCCTGCGGTCGGTGCCCGTGTCGGGTTTCCCCCGTGTGCGACCGGCGGTGCTCCGCCGCGCCGCTCAGCGGCTCGCGTGACGTTCGCGGCGGACGATCACCTTGCGGCCCTTGATACTGCTGTCCCGCAACGCCGTGATGACGTGGTCCGCCGCGGTGTCGGGCACGTCGACCAGCGAGAACTTGTCGGCGATCTCGATGGCCCCGACGTCCTTGCCGCGCAGCTCCGACTCGCCGGCGATGGCGCCCACGAGGTCCTGAGGGCGAACGCCCGCCCTGCGTCCCAGGCCGACGAACAACCGTGTCATCCCGCCACTGGGGCGACGGCCGCCTCGCTTGTCCCGGGGGCCGTGGCCCTTCGCGTCGCGACGTCCCCTGAAGTCGTCCCGGGGTCGTAGCTCCACCTCGGGGATCTCGTTGTCGTCGTCCGCGGTGCCCTCGGCCTTGTGCGCGAGCTTGACGGCGGCGAGAGCGATCTCGACGACGTCGAACTCCTCCGACAGCGGTTCCACGACCACGCGGTAGGTGTCGAGGTCGTCGGCCTCGGCCAACGTCTCCCGCAGCGCCGCGCGCGTCAGCTCCAGCCGACGCGCACGCAGGTCGGCCACCGTCGGCAGCTTGCGCACGGGAATGGTGTGGCCGGTGACCCGCTCGATGGTCTTGATCATGCGGTGTTCGCGCGGCTCGGCGAGGGTGATGGCGCTGCCCTCGCGTCCGGCACGCCCGACACGGCCGATGCGGTGCACGTACACCTCGGGCGCGCTCGGCACGTCGTAGTTCACGACGTGGGTGAGCTGGTCGATGTCCAGCCCGCGGGCGGCGACGTCGGTGGCGACCACGAGGTCGGCCGTCCCGGCGCGCAGCCGGCCCACCACGCGCTGACGCTGGGTCTGGTCCATGCCGCCGTGGAGCGCTTCGGCCCGGTAGCCGCGGGCGTTCATGGTCTCGGTGAGCCGGTCGACCTCCTCGCGCGTGCGGCAGAAGACGACCGCGGCCTCCGGAGCCTCGATGTCGAGGACCCGGCCGAGTGCGGCGGGCTTGTGTCCTCGGGGAACCACGTAGGCGGCCTGCGTGACCGAGGCGGCGTCCTCGCTCATCGACTCGGCCCTCGACAGCTCGATCCGCCGCGGCTCGCGGAGGTAGCGACGGACGAGACCGGCGATCCTCGGAGGCATCGTGGCCGAGAACAGCATGGTCTGCCGGTCGTCGGGCGTGCGCTCCAGGATCGCGTCGATGTCCTCGGCGAAACCCATGTCGAGCATCTCGTCGGCCTCGTCCAGCACGACCATGCGCAGCGTCGACAGGTCGAGCGAGCCACGGGACAGGTGGTCGAGCGCCCTTCCCGGGGTGGCCACGACGACGTCCACCCCGGTCTCCAGGCTGCGGAGCTGACGTCCCATTGGTTGCCCACCGTAGACGGGGACGACCCTGATTCCGAGGCGATGCCCGTAGCGGTACATCGCCTCGCACACCTGCGCCGCGAGTTCACGGGTGGGCACGAGCACGAGTGCGCTCGGCGCGACTCCCCGCTGCTCGACGTCCGCAATGCGGTGCAGCACCGGCAGCGAGAACGCCGCCGTCTTACCGGTGCCCGTGGCCGCCTGGCCGACGACGTCGGCGCCGTCGAGCAACGGAGGAATCGCGGCCCGCTGGATGGGCGTCGGCTCCTCGTAGCCGAGATCCGACAGCGCCGTCAGCAGCTCCGGCCTCAGCCCGAGCTCGCCGAAGGCGGAGGTCGAACCGGAGTCGGACGCCTCGAGGCCGTTGTGCGATTCCGCCGTGATGGCGACCATGAAAAAGCTCCTGCTTCTGGGGGTTGATCTTCTCGGTGACGCCACGGCCGTGGCACCACCCAGGCAGGGGCGGCAACCTACGGTACTCGCCGAACAGGTGATCGATCACCTCGGTGAAAGCGCGCTCGGCACCGTCACCCCAGTGACGACGTTCGCGGGACACCATGCATTCCCGCACGGCGCGCTCCGCGACGAGGGATCGCTCACCGCCCGGCCGGGAGTACCGCGTACTGGCGGACGTACAGGTCGGTGTAGGTGACCGGACCTCGCGGCCCGGGCACCTTGTCGAGGTTGATGCCCGTCTCCGGAACCCCGAGCAGCTTGAATCCGTCCAGAAGGCGCGTGGGCGCGTTCCAGAACACGCCGGTGCCCTGGTAGCCGTCGAAGAACGCCTCCGCGGTGGCGGCGTCCTCGGTGGCGATACCCGCCGCCAACCCGGAGGTCTCCTCGTTGGCGATCCGGACGGCCTCGGCCACTCCGCTCACCCGGGCCACGGTCACCGTGGCCTCACGGTCGGAGTCGAGCGCCCATTCGTAGCCGATGGCGTGTTCGTACGGCGGCAACGACGGCGTGACACCACGCTCGGCGAGCGCTTCGGACACCACCGGCCACACGTCGTCGTGCACGGCGTCGTGGATGAGCAGCAGATTCAGCCGGTTGCACACGCCCAACCGGTCGAGGCTGGCGACCACGAGCGACCGAACGGTCTCGTGGTCCGCCTTCTCGTCGACGTACAGGACTCCCCCACCGTCGGCGTGGGCGAGGGTCCGCACGCCGTGCTGGGCGGCGGTGAGCGCCAACGACCGCGTGCTGTCCCCGCTGCCCCGCAGGATCACCAGGGGCACGAGGTCGGGCAGCGCGACGAGTTCGGCGGCGGCCTCTCGCTCGGCACGCGGCACGAGCTGCACGACGTGCTCGTCGATACCGGCCTCGACCAGCGCCGGGCGGATCACGACGTCGAGCAGGCGGGTGGCCGAGCCGAGAGCCGCCGAGCCCGTCCGCAGCACTCCCGCGTTGCGGGACTTGACCAGCTGCGACGCGACGTCCACGGTCACGTTCGGCCGGGCCTCGTAGTTGGCTCCGATCACGCCGACCGGACGACGCCGCTCCACGAGTCGCAGTCCACCGTCGAGCGTGGACACAGGCAGGGTGCGTTCCGGGTGCGGAACGCTCGCGAGCAGCCGGAGTTGGTCCGCCATCTCGGTCAGGCGCTCGTCGGTGATGGTCAACCGGTCGAGCAGGCCCGCGCTCATCCCCGCCTTCCGGGCCGCGTCGACGTCCTGACGGTTGGCCTCCAGCACGTCGTCACGGTGTGCGAGCAACCGATCCGCCATGCCACGCAACGCCGCGTCGACAGCCTCGTCCGTGGCGCCGGCCAACGATGGAGCCGCGCCCTTCGCCGCCCGAGCGCACTCCTTGACCGCCTTCGCCACCTCGTCCGTCACCGCACCGTCCTCCCGACGACCGCACGCAGTTCCCGGCGTGCACGCATCGACTGTTCTCCCTGTTTCAGTGTGCCCCACCCGGGTGGCGGCGTCGGCGCCTGGTCAGCTCCCCGCCCCGAAGACCAGCTCCGGGCCCACGGCGGGATCGACCAGCAACATGCCGCCGACCACGACGCACGTCCCCGACAGCACTCCCATGACCAGCAGCCAGAGGAACGCGGGCAACGCCGTCAGTCTCGCCAACTGGTCGATGTCCGAGTCGCGCGCCGCGCCCCGACGCCGTTTCACCTGCAGTTCGAACAGCGGCCGGACCGCGCCGAAGAGCAGGAACCAGGCGATCAGGTACACGAACGCCGCCTGCACCCCCGGGCCGGCGAACACGGCGATCCCACCGAGGACCAGCGCGGAGAGCACGACGGAGAACACCCCGTAGGCGTTGCGCACCATCACCAGGACACCCAGCAGTAGCACGGCGGCGATGCCCAGCACCACGCTGAGCCGTTCGGCGGAGACGAACCACGCGAAGATCAGTCCGAGCAGCGCAGGAGCGGGATAACCTGCCAGCGCCGTCAACACCATGCCGGGACCGGTGGCCTTGCCCTTCGAGACCGTGACGCCCGAGGTATCGGAATGCAGCCTGATGCCCTGCAACCGACGCCCCGCCAGCACGGCGAACATCGCGTGCCCCGCCTCGTGGACGATGGTGACCACATTGCGCGCGAACCGCCACGGCCGGTTGACGACGACCAGCGCCAGCGCCAGCACACCGGTGACGATGGCGACGGTGCCGGCCGTATCCGCACCGAGACCAGCGGCGTACAGCATCACGTTGTTGTCGGGCTCCCCGTAGACGTCCACCCCGTTCACGGTGTCAGCTCATCACAGGCACTCCCGCGCACCTCCACCACCTTCTTGATCACAAAAGCGAGGCGGCGCGCTACTGTTCGTCGCTCGGTACCTCCCGGAAGAAGAAGGCGCCCCAGCTCCGATACGGCCGCCACGCATCCCCGACCGTGACCGGCTCCACACCGTCGAGGCCGTACGACCGGCGCAACGCCGTGGTGAGATGCGTCTCCGCTGCGGGAAAGAGATCGGGGTGCCCCACCCCACGTCCGACCACGAGCTCCGCGGAGAACGGTCCGATGCCGGGCAACCGTCGCACCGCGTCGAGCGCCTCGGCCACCGGACGAGCGCGCAGCGTGCTCGCGTCGAGTTCGCCCGCGAGCGCCGCGTCGGCGAGGGCGGCCAACCTGCTCCGCTTCGCCTCCGACAAGCCGGAGGACGCATCGAGCTCACCGAGATCCCCCGGCGACGGGAAGCACGCCACCTCACGGCCCCCGACATGAAGCGTCCGACCCCGGCGTTCGGCGATCCGGCGCACGAGAGCGTCGGCGTGCGTCACCCGGAACCGGTGACACACCACGGCCCAGCACGCGGCCTCCCACGGCGACCCGAAGAGGATGGGACGCAGCCCGGGCCCGGCGCGAACCCGGCGTGCCAGCACCGGGTCCTGCGACATCACGGCAGGAAACCCGCAGGCGTCCACGTCGAGCGACAGGATGCGGCAGGCCTGCGCGACGGCGGCGGGGCCGTCCTCCGGGTGGGCCTCCACCTCGACGCGCACCCGGCCCGGCCCACCATGGCGGTGGCGTAACGCCAGGTGCGCTCCACCGCGAACGCGAGCGCCAGGGCGCCGCTGCCGCTGCCCGCGATGCCGCACCGGCCCGGGATGCGCTTCAGATGAGCGACGTAGTCCGCCAGGCCGACGACGCCCCGGACCTCCACGTCGACGCTGAGAACGTCCTCCTTCACCACTGTTGCGTTCACTCTTACTCCTCCTTGCTCCGGACGATGCCCGCGGACGCCGAACCACTGTGGACTCTCCTGTAGACCTGATCCACGACTGGCGACGACGCTACGACCGCCTGTCACGGCGGGGAAGAAACGAGGAACCGAACGGTTCCACTCGCGTAAGAAGTTGCTCCGCACGAGTGACGACGACCCATCACCACCACGCGCCACGGTGCATTGTGGACACCGTTCGGCACCCGATCCACCCACACCGCGCCGGCCACCGAACACCGGCGAGGAGACCCTGCAGAGCCCGCGACCGGACCGACACAGCCACACAGGCACCGCCCAGGACCCGGGAGCACCACGACGCGTCGAGAACGATCGGCCGCGCGGGTGTGACAGCATGAAGCGCGGAGTGCCGCAGAGGATACGAACAGTGCACGCGTTAGGGTTTGCCGGTGACCGACCGTCTTGTCTGGATCGACTGTGAGATGACGGGGCTCGACCTCGCCAAGGACGCCCTCATCGAGATCGCCGTGCTCGTCACGGACGCTGACCTGAACGTGCTCGGCGAGGGTGTCGACCTCGTCATCCACGCCGACGACGACGCGCTGGCGAACATGCCGGACGTCGTCCGCGACATGCACGCTCGCTCGGGCCTCACCGAGGAGGTTCGCCGCTCGACGATGACCATCGAGGAAGCCGAGCAGCGAGCACTCGCCTACATCCGGGAACACGTGCCCGACCCCCAGTCGGCGCCGCTGGCGGGCAACTCGATCGCGACCGACCGCGGGTTCATCGCCCGCGACATGCCCGAGCTGGACGCCCACCTGCACTACCGGATGGTCGACGTGTCCTCGGTCAAGGAGCTCGTCCGCCGCTGGTACCCCCGGATCTACTACGCGAAGCCCGAGAAGGGCCTCGCGCACCGCGCGCTCGCCGACATCCGGGAGTCGATCGGCGAGCTGGAGTACTACCGTCGAACGGCGTTCGTGCCACTGCCCGGGCCGAGCAGCGAGGAAGCACGGGCGGCGGCCGACGAAGTGCTGCGCAACCACAAGAGGTGACCCCCTGTGGCAGCCCCGAAGGGGCACGCTATGATGATCGAGCCGAGGTGCTGATGCACCTCTCGCGGTGGGTGTAGCTCAGCTGGTAGAGCACCTGGTTGTGGTCCAGGGGGCCGCGGGTTCAAGTCCCGTCACTCACCCTTCTACGAGAACCCGGACACGGTGACCCGTTGTCCGGGTTCTTTCGTTTCTGCACGTTGTCACGCTCCCCAGCGCCGTCTGCGGTCCTCTGAAGCCACCGACCAATCACCCCGCCGGGTGGTTTCGCTCGCCATGCCCCCGGGGCTCGTTCCTGAGAGCAGGATCGCATTCAGCACGCATAGGAAACGGTAGGACGCCCTACTAAACTCGCCAGTAACGACACCAGCCAGGAAGGATCGTCATGGGTGACATCACGCGGGTCGGCGTGGTCGGCGCGGGCCTGATGGGGTCGGGCATCGCGGAGGTGACCGCGCGTGCGGGTCTCGACGTGGTCGTCGTCGAGGCCGACGCCGCCGCGGCCGAGGCAGGCCGGGGGCGGATCGAGAAGTCCCTCGCCCGGGGCGTCGACAAGGGCAAGCTCTCCGCCGACGAGCGCGATGCCGCCCTCGCGCGGCTGACGTTCTCCACGGAACTGGACGCCTGCGCCGACCGGCAGCTGGTGATCGAGGCCGTGGCCGAGAACGAGGCCGTGAAACTCGACGTGTTCGGCAAGCTCGACGCCATCACAGGGCCCGACGCCATTCTGGCCTCGAACACGTCCTCGCTGCCGATCACACGGCTGGCGATGGCGACCCAGCGACCGGAACGCGTCGTCGGACTGCACTTCTTCAACCCCGTTCCGGTGCAGAAGCTCGTCGAACTGATCCCGAGCCTGCTCACCGGCGACGACACCGTCGAGAAGGCCTCCGCGTTCGCCTCCGACGTGCTCGGCAAGACCGTCGTCAAGGCGTCCGACCGGGCCGGCTTCGTGGTGAACGCCCTGCTCATCCCTTACCTGCTGTCGGCCATCCGCATGGTGGAGGCCGGGCACGCGACGCCGGAGGACATCGACAACGGCATGGTGCTCGGCTGCGCACACCCGATGGGCCCGCTGCGCCTGGCCGACCTCGTCGGACTCGACACCACCAAGGCCGTCGCCGAGTCGATGTACGAGGAGTACAAGGAGCCGCTCTACGCGCCGCCGCCGTTGCTGCAGCGCATGGTCGAGGCAGGGCTCTACGGCAGGAAGTCGGGTCGCGGCTTCTACGACTACACCCGGGGAGAGTGAGATGTACCAGTTGCCGGAGGAGCACGAGGAGCTCCGCGCCGCCGTTCGAGCGCTGGCCGAGAAGGAGATCGCCCCGCACGCGACCGAGGTCGACGAGCAGGAGCGCTTCCCCGACGAGGCGCTGACGGCGCTGACCGCCGCTGGGTTCAACGCCGTGCACATTCCCGAGGAGTACTCGGGTCAGGGCGCGGACGCTGTCGCGGCCTGCATCGTCATCGAAGAGGTCGCGCGGGTCGACGCCTCCGCGTCACTCATCCCCGCTGTGAACAAGCTCGGCACACAGCCGATCCTGCTCGCGGCGTCGGAGGAACTGAAGCGGACCGTGCTGCCGTCGATCGCCGAGGGCGACGCCCTGGCGTCGTACGCGCTGTCGGAGCGCGAGGCCGGCTCCGACACGGCGTCGATGCGGACTCGCGCCCAGCGCGACGGCGACCACTGGGTGCTCAACGGCACCAAGTGCTGGATCACCAACGCCGGTATGTCGACCTGGTACACGGTGATGGCCGTGACGGATCCGAACGCGGAGAAGAAGGCACGCGGCATCTCGGCCTTCGTCGTGCACAAGGACGACCCCGGGTTCTCGGTCGGCCCGAAGGAGAAGAAGCTCGGTATCAAGGGTTCGCCTACCCGCGAGATCTACTTCGAGAACTGCACGATCCCCGAGAACCGGATCATCGGTGAGCCCGGGACGGGACTGAAGACGGCGCTGCGGACGCTCGACCACACGCGCCCCACGATCGGTGCACAGGCGCTCGGCATCGCCCAGGGCGCCCTCGACGCCGCGGTCGAGTACGTGAAGGACCGCAAGCAGTTCGGCCAGGCCATCAGCGAGTTCCAGGGCGTGCAGTTCATGCTCGCCGACATGGCGATGAAGATCGAGGCCGCGCGGCACATGGTGTACGCGTCGGCGGCGGCCACCGAGCGGGGTGACGCGCGGGCGGGCTTCCTCGCGAGCGCCGCCAAGACCTACGCCTCGGACGTGGCCATGGAGGTCACGACCGACGCCGTGCAGCTGTTCGGCGGCGCGGGCTACACCCGGGACTTCCCCGTGGAGCGCATGATGCGCGACGCCAAGATCACACAGATCTACGAGGGCACGAACCAGGTTCAGCGCATGGTGATGGCCCGTCACCTGCTGAAGGGCTGACGCCGCCCCGGTCGTGAAGCCGGTCGTCGTGTTTCGCACGGCGGCCGGCTTTTTCACGTCCCGGCCACTGCGCGGGCGGGACCCGGGGACGAACGACCCGACTGGCCGTGCACCGACACGCGTGCGCGGGCCGCTTCGGCCCGTCCGCTCAGGAGCCCGCACGGAAGAAGGTGTTCAACGGAGGTGACCTCGACGCGTGCGACGCCATGTACGCCTCGCACTGCGGTTCATGAGCCGCGCGGCGAGTTCCGCGGCATACCCGCCACGGGCAGGTCGTGGGTAGATGACCGGCATGCAGCTGCTCAAGTGGGAGAACGACCGCATCGTCGAGGAGTGGGGAAGCTTCGACCTGTTCGGTCGGCTGCGGCAGCGGGGCGTCCTCCCCGAACGCGCCGAGCAGCGGCGGTGACGACGGCGATCGTCAGCTCTGCCACTCCTCCCACGACAGCTGCCACACGCTCCAGCCGTCCGTGGGTTCCAGCTCGGGGCCGCCACTGCGCTCGACCGTGAACACGTCCCCGCGTTTCGTCTTGCCCATCAACCACGCGGCGTTCTCCGTCGACAGGTTGATGCATCCCGCGCTGACGTTGTTGTTGCCCTGATCGCCCAGCGACCACGGCGCGGAGTGGTAGAAGATGCCGCTGTTCGACAGCCGCACGGCGTAGTCGACGTACGTCCGGTATCCCGTCGCGCTGTCCACCGGGACGCCGTAGGTGCTGGAGTCCATCGTGTAGCCGTGGTGCTCGCTCATGACGGTGTACGTGCCCGCCGGCGTGGGGCTGCTTGGCTTGCCCATCGAGATGGGCAACGTCTTCACCTTCTTGCCGTTGATCGACACCGTCATGGTGTGGTCGCGGCCGTCGGCGACCGCGACGAGCTCGTCGCCCACCGTGAAGTCGACGGACCTGTCCTCCACGCCGTAGGTGCCGTCGCCGAGGTTCGTGCCGTAGACGCCCGCGTCGATCGAGACCTTCGTGCCCGGCTTCCAGTACTCCTTCGGGCGCCAGATCACCCGGGTGTCTCCGAACCAGCGGAAGTCACCCTCCGTCGCCGGCTCGGCGGCGATGTCGAGCGCGTTCTCGGCGGCGTCCTTGTCGGGGACGGAGCCGGTGAAGTCGAAGATGAGCGGCATGCCGACGCCGACGGTCTCGTCGTCCCACACGTTGATCGACACGGCGACCGTGCGGGCCGGGGTGGCGGTGGTGAACGTCGACTCCTCGCTGATCTTCGCGCCGTCGTCGCCCGTCGCCTCGACGGTGAGCGTGTAGGTCTTGCCGTAGCCGAGCGGTTCGGTGGTCGTCCACGACGTGCCGTCCGACCGGAGTTCGTCCTCGACGTGCGTGCCGTGCTTGCCGATCAGCGAGGCCGCGGTGATGGTTCCGTGCTCGACGTTCACCGTGATGGGGCGGCGTGGTTCGACGTCGTCGTCGCCGTCGGACACCGAGAGCGCGAGCAGAGCCGGTTTGGGGGCCTCCGTGGTCGTCGCGGCGGACTCACCCGTCGAGCCGGTCTCAGCGGCCGAGGAGCACCCCGCCACGACAGCGACGACCAGGAGGAGCGCACCCCAGAGTCCACTCGTCCGTGTCGACAAGCCACGTGTACGCGACACCATCACCACCCGTTTCCGCCACGACATACCCCGATCGTGTCGCGAGTGTGTCGTATCGGTCGCGGTGCGTGCAGGGACTTGACCAAGTTGTGTCCAACCGAAAACAAGGGGCCCCCGGCGAGAGGCCTCTCGGGGGCGTGCTAATGTTTCTCCCGTCGCCGAGAGGAGCCGGTGAAACACCGGATCACGAAACGACAAGCGCCATTAGCTCAACTGGCAGAGCAGCTGACTCTTAATCAGCGGGTTCGGGGTTCGAGTCCCTGATGGCGCACAGAAACCCCAGGTCACATGGCCTGGGGATTTTTTGTGTCTGCGGCAGGCGAACCTCAACCCTGTGCGGGCCGGGCCCGCAGGTCTCCGGGATGACCGGGGAAGGTGCCGGCAGTTCCGGGTCGTTCGCCGGCCACCTGATCTTCACGGGATCGATCATCCAGTGCCACGTGTTCCTGACCACCAGCAGAATGGGCGGATGTCCAACGCTGGAGTCGAAGACTCTGCCCCTGTGCCGTTTCGCGCGCGCCTGAAGAAGAACTGGTGGCGCCTGGCGTTGATCTCGGCGACGTTCGAGGGTGAGCGGGAGGGCGGCTCCGGCGGCTACTCACGACGGCTGGGCGCCACCGGAGACCGCGCCCCCGAGCGGATGCGCGATCACCTCACGTCCCGGGGCTTCAACGGCGACGGCGTCGGCTGCGACGAGTGACGGGGGCCAGCGGGCCTGCGGGTTTCAGCCGCGCACGAGAGCCGTCAGCCTGCCCTCGATGAGCTCCCGTGCTTCGGCGACCATCCGCTCGATCAGTTCGGCGACCGTGGGGATGTCGTCGATGAGTCCCTGCACGATTCCAGCCGTCCAGATGCCTTCGTCCAGGTCGCCCTGCTCGAACACCGCCCGCCCACGCGCACCGGCCACGAGGGGGCGCACGTCCTCGAACCGCCCACCCTCGTCGAGGATGCTCACGACCTTCCGGCTGATCGCATTGCCGGCGACCCGGGCCGTGTTCCGCAACGGGCGGAAGATGAGTTCGGTGTCCAATTCGGTCGCCTCCACGAGCCGGCGCTTGACGTTCTCGTGCACCGGTGCCTCCCTCGTCGCGAGGAAGCGCGTCCCCATGTTGATCCCGTCGGCGCCGAGGGCGAGCGCGGCCACGAGTCCCCGCGCGTCGGCGAACCCGCCCGAGGCGATGATCGGGATGTCGAGCCGCTGGGCCGTCGCGGGAATGAGCACGAGCCCGCCGATGTCGTCCTCGCCCGGGTGGCCCGCGCATTCGAACCCGTCGATGGACACGGCGTCCACACCGAGCTCCTCCGCCTTCACGGCGTGGCGGACACTCGTGCACTTGTGCAGCACCTTCACGCCCGCCGCGCGGAACACGGGCAGATGCTCGGCGGGGTTCGCTCCGGCCGTCTCCACGATCCGCACGCCGGACTCGATGATCGCGTCGCGGTATTCCGCGTACGGCGGAGGGGTGATGGCGGGCAGGATCGTGAGGTTCACGCCGAACGGCTTGTCGGTCAGCTCGCGGCAACGCCTGATCTCGTCGGCGAGCGCTTCGGGCGTCGGCTGTGTCAGGGCGGTCAGGAAGCCCAAGCCACCGGCCTCGGCGACCGCGGAGACGAGTTCGGCACGGCCGACCCACTGCATCCCACCCTGCACGATCGGGTAGTCGACACCGAAGACGTCACAGAACCTGGTGTGCACCAATGCCGCGTCCCTTCCTGAGGTTGTCCGGCGTGCGCCGTGTTACCGGAGAGTAGGGCTCGGGCCGCGCGGTCCGATACAGCGCGGTGACCGAGGTCATGGCGACCGGCGTCACACACGGCTGTCCGGGTGACTTGCTTGCTCACGGAGCCCGGTTCCACGATCGTGTCGTTTGCGATTAATCCGATCAGGCGTGGCGGACACGGGAGCGGAGTCGGCATGGAGGCGTTCGACCTCGGCATGATCACACTCACCAGGAAGCCGACCGGTGCTCGAACCTCGTCGATGAGCCTGCCCGAGGCCGTGGCGTGGTTCGCCGGTGAACACCACTCCGACCGACCGCGCTGCCTCTCTCCCGTGCTGCACGCTGCGATCACGGTGCTCGGCGACCGCCTGGCGCACCCGCGGCTGCAACAGCTCAAGTGGCTGGTCCCCTCGCTCGTCGGCACGGCCGAGGACGGCCGCGACAGCGTACGGTCACTGCTGGCGGTGGACTGGCTCGTCCGGGTCTACACACCGGCTTGGCTGCGGGTCGTACCGTCCCTCGACCTGGCTGCCGCGAGCCTGGCGGAGCACGCACCGATCTCCAGCGTCGCCGACGCCGCGGACGCCCTCGACGCTCCGTTGGCGGCCGTGCGCCGAGCGGCCTGGGCCGCGCAGGTCGCGGTACCGGGCGTCCTCGGCGGCGCGAACGCCGCCGACACCCCGGACACCACCGACACCCGGGACCCGCACCGGCAGGCCGCCACGGTGTCACTCGCCCTGTCGGCGCTCGCCTGCGACGCGGCCGTGGCCGCCACGTTGGACGTCGCCCCGGGCTTCCTGCCCGTGTGCGGGAAGCTCCGGCTGGCAGCGGAGCAGGCGGTGCTGATCGCGGCCCGGCAGCTCGCCGGCTCCCCGGACCCCGACGACTTCGGTGCGCGGGTGGCAGCGCTCATGGCACCCACCGCCGACGCGCTCGACGACGCGGTGATCGAGCTGTTGGCCCGGCTCATCGACGCGACGGCACCGCCCGGACAGGGATGGCTCGCAGGCGACCCCGTCGACGCGGTCAAGCGGTCCGACGGGGACTGAAGGGCCCCGGCCTCGACCGCTCGTGTCCGCGGGACAATGTCGGCAGGCACGACGGAGGACGTGGTCGACGTGAAATCGGCACCGGTACGAGAGTTGCGCGCGGACTGCGCGCGCTGCGCGGGTCTCTGCTGCGTGGCACTGCCGTTCCAGTCGGCCTCCGGGTTCCCGGCAGACAAGGAAGCCGGGCAGCCCTGTCACCACCTCGACACGTCGTCGCGCTGCCGGATCCACGCCGAACTGCGTCCGCGGGGCTTCACCGGGTGCACCGTGTTCGACTGCTTCGGCGCCGGTCAACGCATCACGCAGGAGTCGTTCGGCGGACGCACGTGGCGCGACGAACCCGCACTCGCTCGGCGGATGTTCCCGGCCTTCGCGGTGGCGCGGCACCTGCACGAGATGCTGTGGTACCTCGCCGAGGCGACGGAGCGCGCGCCTGTCGGGGAGCTGCGGGAGGAGTCACGGCGCGCGTTCGACCGGATCGATGCCCTCGCGGGCTCGGAGCCGGAATCGTTGCTCGCCGTCGACGTCGACGCGGAGCGCCGCGACGTGGGGCCGTTGCTGTCGCGGGTGAGTGACGCCGTTCGCGCGGCCGTCCCGGGTCCACGGCCGGACCACACGTACGCCGACCTCGCCGGGCGGCGGATGCGGCGCGCCGATCTGCGCGGTGCGACGTTGCGCGGCGCGCTCCTGATCGCCGCGGATCTCCGCGAGGCCGATCTGCGCGGCGCCGACCTCCTCGGCACCGACCTGCGCGACGCGAACCTGTCGGGCGCGGACCTCTCCGGGTGCCTCTTCCTCACCCAGCCTCAGGTGAACTCCGCCGTCGGCGACGCGCGCACCCGGCTGCCCGAGCGGCTGGAGCGCCCGGACAACTGGTGACGCGCTCACGCCTCCGGAAGGACCAGCCAGAGCACCAGGTACAGCAGGAACTGCGGTCCCGGCAGGAGGCACGAGGCGACGAAGGCCAACCGGACGTTGCGGGTCTTCCAGCCGTAACGACGGGCGATACCCGCACAGACACCGCCGAGCATGCGGTCGTCGCGAGACCGGGTCAGAGCAGTCGTGGTAGCCATGCGACCAGTGTCGGTGTCCCCAGCAGGCGCCGCATCGGGAATGACCCTGGTTTCCGGTCGTGACACCCTGAGGTCGTCCTGACCCGCTAGCGTGACGATCGCCCCCTTTCTCGTACAGCGACGGGAGATCGACGTGGAAGCCACGGACGCCGTGAACACCGACCGCCGGGTCGCCCTCGTGACCGGAGCGTCCCGGGGACTGGGCGCCGCGATCAGCACGGCCCTGGCGGACGACGGCGTCACGGTGGCCGTCAACTTCGCTCGCGACAAGGCCGCGGCCGACCGGGTGCGCGAGGAGATCACCGCGGCCGGGGGCCGGGCCGAGCTCTTCCGCGCGGACGTGACCGACGAGGGCGAGGTCGATGCGCTGTACGAGGCCGTGCTGGCGGAGTTCGGCCGGATCGACATCCTGGTCCTCAACGCCACAGGACCCCAGCCGATGCTGTCGCTCGACGAGCTCCAGTGGCGCGACCTGCTCGACCAGTTCGAATTCTTCGTGAAGAGCCCGCTGCTGCTGGCGAAGAAGGTCGTTCCCGAGATGCGGCGCCGCGGCTGGGGGCGCATCGTCAACGTCGGTTCGGAGGTGGTGGAACTCGGGGTGCCCTTCTCCAGTGCCTACGTGGCGGCCAAAGGGGCGCAGCTCGGCTTGACCCGGTCGTGGGCGCGCGAACTCGGCCCGCACGGCATCACGGTCAATCTCGTGGCACCCGGCTGGATCCCCACCGAACGCCATGTCGACTCGACGGACGACGAGAAGGCGGGCTACGCGAACGGCGTGCCGCTCGGACATCTCGGGACACCGGGGGACGTGGCGGAGGCGGTCGCGTACCTGGCATCCGACCGCGCGCGTTTCGTCACCGGCCAGCGCATCGCGGTCAACGGCGGCAACACGCTCGCGTGAGCACGACACCGCGCCTCGTCACCGGCCCGGCGACCGCACCGACGACCGCGCCCGCGCGAGCACCCGGGTGGTCCGGCGTTCCGGTCCGGCCTCTGCCCGGTCGAGATCCCGCGACAGCACGTCCCAGCTCTCGTCCAAGGCGGCGGTGAGCTCTCCCGGCCGCGCCCTGTACCGGGTGCGGCCGTCCTCGGTCAGCGCGAGCGCCTCCCAGGCGAGCAGTCCTCCCGGCGCCACGGCCTGCCGGGCGAGGCGGTAGGCGCCGGGGTCCCAGAACAGCGTGGCCAGCACCAACGCGAACGCCCCGCGCGCCGGGACGAAGGTGCGCAGGTCCGCCTGCACACACCACACGCGGGCGGCGAGCCCACGCCGACGGGCTTCGGCCCGGAGCTGGTGCAGCGCGACGTCGGACACGTCGACCGCGAGCACCCGGTACCCGTGCCGGGCCAGCGCCAGAGCGCTGCCCGACCGGCCACAGGCGAGTTCGAGCACCGGCCCGTCCGGCGGTCCCGCCGCCAGAGCCTCGGACACAAGCGGGTGTGGTTCGAAGGTGGGCGGATGCCCGGCGTAGCGGGCGTTCCAGCGCGCCGCGTCGTCCGCGTCACTCCCCATCCGACTCGCGGGCCTCCTCCGCCTCCCGCAGCTCGCGGGAACGCTGTCGACGTGCCCGCTCCCGCCTGCTGTAGGCGGCACGGTACACCGCTTCCTCGCTTTCCAGGCTCGACCCCAGCGCGCCCGCGAACGTCCCCATGGACGCCGCCAACCACGACAGCGTCAGGTAGTCGCCGATGCCCACGGGATGCCCCAGCGAACTCGCCAGATACCCGCTCTCGATGACTGTGAACGCACCGGCGAACGTCACCGCGAACAGCACCAGATACGCCGACGTGACGCCGAAGGTCAACGACAGCACCGAGGCCGTGTTGTAGAGCCGCGCCTTCGTCTTCGACGTGGGCGAACGCTCCCACAAGCGGTTGTAGACGATGAGCCACGCGACCATCGCGCCCACGGCGAGCATGCTGATGAGGAGGAGGCGGCGGTTGCTCAACGCGTCGGCCAAGGTCCAGATACTGCTGTAGAAGATGCCGAATGCCGCGGCGGCGAACCCGGCGGCGAGCGCCGTGGACAACTCGGGCACCAGACGCCACGGCTTGTTGTCCCGGATCATGCCCGCGAGCAGCCGGAGCCGTCCGCGCCAGCCCACCAGGGCGAGGCTCTCCTCGATCTCGGCATCGGGGTTGTCGACCCAGGTGACCGGTGCCCACTTCCCGCCCGCGCGATGGCGCTCCCGGCCGGCTTTCCCGCCGACGAGGCCGTGACCGAGTTCACCGGCGAGGTAGAGCAGGGTGTCCCGGAACCGTCGGCGGAGTCCGACGACGCCGAGCGCGGGCAACGAGGCGAGCGCGATGCCGTGGCACACGCTGATGTCCGCCACGACCGGCGTGCTGCTCAACTGTCGAGGCAGGTCCGTGACACACACGATGAGGTCCCACCCCAGCCGCGGCCGTAGCTCCCGCGCGAGGAGCACGAGCGGTACGCGGCCGTCGTCGTCGAGGCGCAGCGGCCCCGTCTCCAGCCGCACCTCCCAGCGCACCTGGTCACTCACGCGCTCGGACAGGTCGCGCTCCAGGTCGTCGACGAGCCAGCGAGCCGTCTCGGTCGGCAGCCCGGGGTCGCACATCAACCCCAGGACCACGGTCGGGAACTTCTCGTCGACCTTGCTTTCCGGTGGTTCGGACGGCGGGCAGGTGTCGGGACGGTCCTTTCCGGTCTCACTCACCCAGGTCGGCTACCCAGGCTGATCACTGGCTACGCCCGATGGCGACGTCCCGACACGCGGGATCTCACCGGAGCGCGGAAGCAGGAGGGCGGCGACCGCTGTCGTCGCGGACACGAGCGCCAGGGCCAGGAACGCGAGTCCGTACGTGTCGGCGAGGGCGTCCGCGTCCCGGCTCCCGGCGTCGGGCCGCACCACCGTGACGAGGACAGCCAGCCCCACCGCCGCACCGACCTGCTTAGCCGTGTTGAGCAGGCCCGACGCCGCACCCGCGTCCCGCGGGTCGACCCCGCTCGTCGCGAGAACGGTGGCCGGTGTGTTCAGCAGTCCACCCCCGAGTGCGATGAGGATCGCGGGGCCGAGGAAGCCCGCCGGATATCCGGTGTCGGCGGTGAGCCCGCTCTGCCAGACGAATCCCGCGGCGGCGACGACGGCACCGGCCACCACCAGCGTGCGGTGTGCGACGGCGCGCATCAGCCGTGGCGTGAGCCAGACACCCACGACGATCGTGAGCACCGTGTGCGGCAGGAAGCCGAAGCCCGTGGCCAGCGGGCCGAGACCGAGCACGCCCTGCATCGCGAACGTCAGGAAGTACCACATCGGGTTCAGGCAGGCCCCCGCCAGCAGCAGGACCACGTTGCCCCTGGCGACCGAGCGAATCCGGAACAGGCTTGGTGGTAGCAGGGGAACCGGCGCCCACCGCCACTCGACGACCACGAACGCGGCGAACACCGCTGCGGCCAGGATCAGCGCAGCCCAGGTCGTGGGCGCGCGCCAACCGTGAGTGCCGGCCGTGACGACGCCGAACGTGAGGGACACCAGCCCGACGGTGGCGAGCACGGCCCCGGGCAGATCGACGGAGCGTCGCCGCGTCACGCCGTCGGTGCCGGGTGCCCGCACGGCCAGCAGCCCGGCCACCACCGCGAGCGGAACGTTGACGAACAGGACCCATCGCCAGGTCAGGTACTCGGTGATCACGCCGCCCAGGAGGTTGCCCAGGGTGCCGCCCGTGAGGCCGACGGCGGTCCAGACCGCGAGCGCGCGGTGACGGCGAGTCCCCTCGGGCACGGTCGTCGTGAGCAACGTCATCGTGGCGGGGGCGAGCAACGCCGCGCCCAGCCCCTGACCGGCACGGGCGACGATCAGCGTCGCGGCGTCGGTCGCCGTGCCCCCGAGCAGGCTCGCGCCCGCGACGAGCGCGAGGCCCGTGAGCAGGACCCGGCGCACTCCGACGAGGTCGGCCAGGCGACCGCCCACCAGCAGCAACCCCGCGAACAGCAGGACGTAGGCGTTGACCACCCACTGCGTGCCGGCCGGACCGAGGTTCAGTGCCGCGTCCATCGAGGGCAGGGCCACGTTGACGATCGAGACGTCGAGCACCACAAGGAACTGCCCCACGCACGCCAGCAGGACGAGCATCGGCGACCCCGTTCATGATACAGCAGTATCAGATACACTTGTACCATAAAAAGGGAGTGCGATGCCCAAGCGAGTCGACCACGCTGAACGCCGAGCCCGGATCATCGACGCCCTCCTCCGCGTTGCCGGCCGTGAGGGGCTGGCCGCCGTGACGATGCGCGCGGTCGCCGCCGAGGCGGGCGTGTCACTGCGCCTCGTCCAGTACTATTTCGACACGAAGGCCGACCTGCTGCACGCGGTGCTGGAGGACCTCGAACGACGCAGTCACGAGCGCTGGAACGCCCGGCTGACCGCGCTTCCCTCCGCCCCGTCGACCCGCGACCACGTTGAGCAGTTCCTCGCCGAAGCCCTCCCGACCGACGAGCCCAGCCGCGTGTTCCACCTGGTGTGGACCTCCTACGCGGTCCTCGCGATGACTGACCCCGAGCTCGCGCGTCTCCCGTTCGTCGCGGGCCCCGACCGGCTGGAGCGGCACCTCACCGAGACACTGCGCACGGCACAGCAGCGGGGAGAGCTCGTCGCCGACACCGATCCGGCGATCGAGGCCGCCCGCCTGGTGACGCTCACGCACGGGCTCGGCACGAGCCTGCTCGTCGGGCAGCGCAGTGAGCAGGAGGCGACGGCGGTCCTGCACTACCACCTCGACCGCGTGCTGCCGCGTGTGGAGCGTGCGGATCAGCCCGCGAGGCAGGCGAGCGGGATGCCGGTGCCCTCCACGGGGTCGGCGTCCGGCGAGGTCTGAGCCACGAAACCGAACACCGCGGTCTCCCCCTCACGCACCGCGGCGTTCCATCCCGCGTCGCGCACGCGCAACTCGTCGCCCTCCCGAGCGGCGGTGCCGTTCCAGACGTCGGTGACCTCGTGACCGCGCGGCAGCGACCAGCGCGTCGTCCACCCGACCACGCCGCCGCTACCCGGCCGGACGACGACCTCGCCCTCGTACCCACCGGCCCAGCGGCGGAGCACCCGCAGCTCCGCCACGCAGCCGGAAGGCGCGGGAAGCGCGACCGCACCACTGCGCGTCCGGTCGGCCCCGAGCGCCGAGCCCAACATCACGCCCAGCATGCCGAGCATGCCCACCGCCACGAGCACGGCCGCGACGAGTCCGGTGGCCGCGACACGTCGCGATGCGCGCTTCGCCACCCCGCCGGGAAGCGGACGCGTGCCCGCCGTCGGACTCGGCACGGTCGCGGGCTGCCCCGTGGCCACGGCGTTGAGCAGGTGGTGGACCTGTCGCATGCTCGGACGCTCGGCCGGCTCCCGGCGCAGCATCGCCAGCAGCGGGTCGCCCAACGGCCCGGCCCGTCGCAGCGGCTCGGGTGCCGCGTGCGCGATGCGCACGAGCAAGGCGATCGTGTTTCCCCTGGCCCCGAACGGGGGAATACCTTCGACCGCAAGGCACAACGTCGCACCGAGCGAGAAGACGTCCGACGCCGCCTCACCGCGGCCGCCGTCGGCGACCTCCGGTGACAGGTAGGCAGGTGTTCCGGCGATGAGGCCCCGATCGGCGACCGGCCCCACACCCTCGGCCCGCGAGATGCCGAAATCGGCGATCTTGGCGATCCCGTCGTCGGTGACGAGCACGTTGCCGGGCTTGACGTCGCAGTGCACGATGCCCTCCGCATGCGCCGCCGCGAGCGCCGAGGCCACCTGTGCCCCGATCGCGGCGACCGCGCGGGGAGGCAGCGGCCCCCGGTCGGCGACGAGTGCGGCCAGACTCCGCGAAGGAAGGAACTCCATGACGAGGAAGGGCGTGTCCTGGTCGACGACCACGTCGTGCACGGTGACCGCGTGGGGATGGCGCAACCGGGCCGCGACGCGGCCTTCTCGCAGAGCGCGCGCCAGCACGGTCTCGGGCTTCCCGTCACCCGCCACGTCGGCGCGCAGCTGCTTGACGGCGACCACCCGATCGAGGCGCTCGTCGTGGGCCCGCCACACGACACCCATGCCGCCGCGGCCCACTCGATCCTGCAGTCGGTACCGCCCGGCGACCAGGTCACCCTCGCCGCTCACGACGTCCCTCCCCTACCCCGCTACCCCAGCTCCCACCTCGGACGACTCGACCAATCGTAAGCTGAATCACACCATTCGGCGCGCCGTTCATCGCCGTGGTCCCGCAGTGGCCCCCACCGATCGCGGCACGACCCCAGGCCGATCCACAGTGGGCCAGGACAGACCTCGACGGCAACGCCGGTGGCCGCACCCGGGGGACGCGCCTATGATGCGCCGTGTGCGGAGCGGGATCCCGCCGGGATGAGGTCGAACGTGCCAGGAGAACCACACGGTCACCTTCACCAAGCAGCGGTTCATCGCTCCGACGACGAGTTCCTGTCGACGGTGCTGCCGTTCGTCCAGCAGGGCATCGAGGCCGGACAGCCCCTCCTCGCCTGCCTACCGCCACGCAAGGCGGCGTTGCTCCGCGACGCGTCACCGGACGCCGGAGGGATCACCTTCCTCGACCAGGCGGACGTCTACGCCAACCCGGCGACGGCGGTGAAGCAGTGCCGGGAGCAGCTGGGCCACCTTCGCGCCCAGGGAGCGGCGCAGGTCCGCTTCGTCGGCGAACTCGTCGACCCCGGCCGGACCACGCCCTGGGGGCCGTGGGCCCGCTACGAGGCCGCGGTCAACCACCTCTACGAGGGCTTGCCGCTGTGGTCCCTGTGCACCTACGACGCCCGGACCACACCCCGCCCGGTGCTCGACGACGTGGTCCGCACCCATCCGTGGCTGGCACTGCCCGGAGGACGGCACGCACCCAGCGCCGCGTTCGCCGAGCCGCTCACGTTCCTGGAGACGCACGCGTTCGACCCGGCCGAGGGGGACCTGCCGTCCCACACTCCGACACTCGCGCTGCAGGGGCCGTACCCGGAACAGGCCCGCGCGGCGGCGAACCGCGTCAGTGAACTCGCAGGCCTCGACAGGATGCGAACCGGCGAGTTCGTGCTCGCCGTCAGCGAGTCGGTGACCAACGCCCTGCACCACGGCAAGGCGCCGATGTGGCTGCACCTGTGGTCGGAGCCCGGCCGCGCGGTGGCCACCGTCACCGACGCCGGTGGCGGCCCGACCGACCCGTTCGCGGGGCTGACTCCCGCGCCGCGGCACCCCGCCGACGGCGGGATGGGGCTGTGGATCGTGCACCAGGTGTGCGACTACGTGGCCATGCACCGGCACGACGACGGCTACAGCATCGTCCTCGTCTGCGGCGACCGCACCACCTGAGCGAGTCCGATCGGACCCTGCACAGTAGACGCGCGCGCCCGGGTCTCAGTCGGCGACCTCCTCGGCCAGACCGGCGTCCAGACTCACCCGCACGAGCCCCGCGGAGAACCGCGCGAGGTCCTCATCACTCACGAGGGCGGCCAGCGCCTCGGCGTCTCCGGGCAGACCGACCCGTTCGGCGCCTTTCCTCGCCTTGCCGTCGAGATACGGCCGAACCCACGGCCACACGGCCTGTACCTCGCGGCAGAAGATGTCGGCACCCACGGCTCCGATGCCGGGCACGTCCCGCAGCAGCGTGCGCAACGTCGAGACGTCTCCATCGGCTCGCCTCGCCATCCGGCGCAGGTCCGAGCGGTATTCGTCGTCGATCGACTGTGCGCCCTTGCCCAGGGTGGTGGCCGTGCTCTCGTCGTAACGCACGTAGTGGCCGCGCCCGAGCGCGTCCACCCGGTCCTGCCACGACGCGTCGAGCATGCCGCGCGGCGTCCGGCAGCCTGCGGCGAAGAGCTCCCGCGCCGCCGCGACCGCGATGTCGGCCTTGATCCGAGCCGACAGCAGCACCGACAGGACCAGCAGCCGGTACAGCGCCGACGGTGTGTCGGTGAGCGTGATCCCCGCCTCGTCGGCGTAGGTCCGACCGGCCACCCGCAGCAGCCGCGTCGCCGTCCGAGCCTGGCGCGCATCCGTAGTCACGGTCCAGCAGTACCCGCCGACCCCGAGCGACACGGCCAGGTCGTGATCACCCCTCCCGAAAAGTGATGCGCATTACATAAGCTGGTCCGTTCACGGAGAATGAGGAGGACAGCGTTGACCACTCAGCAATCCGTCGCGGCCCAGGTGGAGGGCCAGACCATCGCCAAGCTTCTTCGTCGCAACGCCGCCGAGTTCGGCGACCTGCCCGCGTTGACGTCCCTGGACGACCCCGACGCCACCACGTTGACCTGGGCGCAGGTGCGCGACGAGGTCGCCGCGGTCGCCCGGGGACTGGCCGACCTCGGCCTTCGTGCGGGACAACGACTCATGATCATGTCGGCGAGCCGTCCCGAGCACATCGTCACCGACCTCGCCGCCGCCAACCTCGGCGCGATCCCGTGCACGGCCTACTCGACCCTGAGCAGTGAGCAGCTCCGTTACGTCGTCGACCACAGCTCCGCGCCGATCGCCGTCATCGCCGGCTCCGACGAGCTCGCCCGGTGGCGGCCGGTCCTGGACGACCTGCCGAGCGTGCGGCAGGTCGTCGTGTTCGACGCCGATGCCGTACCCGACGGCGACGCACGCTTCCTCCCGTACACCGCACTGCGTGACCGCGGGGCCGCACTGCACCGGTCCTCGCCGCAGACCTTCGAGGCCCTCACCGACGCCGTCAAACCCGACGATCCGCTGTCGATGATCTACACGTCGGGCACCACGGGCGTGCCCAAGGGTGTGGTGCTGTCGCACCGCAACGCCATCCACGAGGCGATCGCCCTGCACACCCTGCACGAGGCGCCGCCGCACCTGTCGAACATCTCCTACCTCCCGCTCGCGCACATCGCCGAGCGCGAGTTGTCCCTCTACATGCCGGTCGTCCGGGCCGGGCACGTGCACACGCTCGCCGACCCGGCCGGGATCGCGGGAGCGCTCGCCCGCGTCCGTCCGCAGGGATTCTTCGGTGTCCCGCGCGTGTGGGAGAAGATGGTCGCCGGACTCAAGACCATGCTCGCCGGCGTGCCCGAGGACCGGCGGGAGGCCCTGCTCGCCGCCAGCAGCCTCCTCCAGGAGGGGTACCGGCTGCGCAGCGCGGGCGCGGACGTACCGCCCGACCTGGCCGACCGCATCGCCGAGACCGATCGCACCGTGCTCGCGCCCATCCGCGCCATGCTCGGTCTCGACCACCTCGCGTTCGCGTCCAGCGGCGCGGCCGCACTCCCGCTGGAAGTGCTGTACTTCGCCGCGGGGCTCGGCGTCGAGGTGCACGAGGTGTGGGGCCTGTCGGAGACCACCGGCGCCGCGACGAGCAACCACGCGAAGGCCTTCAAGGCCGGTACCGTCGGCAAGCCCGTCGCCGACGTGGAGGTCGCGGTGGCCGACGACGGCGAGCTGCTCGTGCGGGGGCCGATCGTGTTCCTCGGCTACCTCCAGGCGGACGGCACCATCACCCCGGCCACGGACGCCGACGGCTGGTTCGCCACCGGCGACATCGGCACGGTGGACGACGAGGGGTTCGTCACGATCACCGACCGCAAGAAGGAACTCATCGTCACCGCGGGTGGCAAGAACATCGCACCCACCAGGATCGAGGGCCTGCTCAAGGAGCACCCGCTGATCGGACAGGCGATCGCGATCGGGGACGACCGGCCGTACGTCACCGCACTCGTGGTGCTCGACGACGAGATGGCCCCCGCGTGGGCGGCCACCCGGGGGATCGAGGCGAACGACCTGGAGGAACTCGGCGCTCACCCCGCCGTGCGAGCCGAGATCGACCGGGCCGTGGAAGCGGCGAACGAGCGGCTGGCCAGAGTGGAACAGGTGAAGCGCTACCACGTGCTGACCCGGCCCTGGACACCCGAGAGCGGTGAGGTGACACCGACGTTGAAGCTCAAGCGCCGAGTGATCACCAGCCGCCACGACGCGGACATCGCCGCGTTGTACACGCCCTGAGCCGACTCCCCCTCAGGCGCTGCGCCGGGGCCACGACGCCCCTGGCGCCGCGACGCCGGTCCACTCGCGCAGGGTCGGCGGCACCCGCTTCTCCAACCCGTACGGTTCGAGGTGCGCGGCGAACACCTCCGTGAACGCGCGTCGCACGCTCGCGCTGTCCCACACCTGGCGGTGCAGCACGGGCTGCTTCACGTAGGGCTGTCCCATGATGTGCAACTCCGGGCCGTTGCACCGGATCAACTGGCCCGTGATGCCGTGTGCGTCGTCGGAGAGCAGGAAGAGCACCAGCGGCGCGATCCTCGCGGGCGTGCGTTCCGGCGGGCAGTTCCGCAGAGACCGCTCCGAGGTCCACACCATGCGCGTGTGCGCCAGCGGGCACACCGCGTTGACCCGGATACCGACCTCCTCCATGTCGAGCGCCCACGAGTACGTCAGCGACGCCACGGCTCCCTTGCTGGCGGAGTACGCGGCGAGCTTGCGCTGCCCCAGCGACGCCCCCGACGAGATGTTGACGATGGACCCGCCGCGGCCACCGTCCACCATCACCCGCGCGGCGGCGGTGCCCACGTAGATCACGCCGAGCACGTTGGTCTCGATGAGGGCGCGCACGTCGTCGGGGTCGTCGCGCCACGACACGGCCTCGTAGTTGAGTCCCGCGTTGTTCACGAGCCCGTCCACGGTCCCGAACTCCGCGACGCAGAGGTCCACCAGCGCGGCCGCCTGGTCCGCGTCGGCGACGTTGTGCCCGCTCGCGACGGCCCGGCCACCGTGGGCCGTGATGTTCGCCGTCGTCCGCTCCGCCAGGTCCGCGTCGACGTCGTTCACCACCACGCACGCGCCTGCCTGGGCGGCGTGTGTCGCGAAGGCTTCCCCCAGTCCGCGACCGGCTCCGGTCACGACGACGGCCTTGCCGTCCAGTTGTCCGTTCATGTCCGCTCGTCTCCCCAACCGCGAACGCGGCGTGTGCGTCGTTCCACCGGCACTGTCCACGGCCGGTCTCTCACCGTCAGTCTCGGCCCGGGCGACGGGAACACCGCAGGTCCTCGCGGCGAACGGTGTTCCGACTGCGCCGAACGAGTGGTCGACGATCGGCCGCGGGATACAGCCCGGCGTTCAGGGGGACTCATCACTGCTGCCCGGCCCACCCGGACCACGGGCAACACGCACGGCGACGGCGTTAGTCCGATCCGGGTAACGTCCGACGATCGGCTCCACACCTGGTAGATCAAAACTAACGTGGGCGCCGACGTCGCAATACGTAACCGATTCGGCACAGGTGACCAGGTTGGTAGCTACCACGACCGCGGCGCGGATGACCGACGCGCTCCGCAACCGCGAGTTCCGAGCCCTGTGGATCGCGGAGGCGCAGTCGGTCCTCGGCGACCACCTCACCACGGTGGCGCTGTCCATCGTCGTCTACAGCCGCACGGGATCGGCGCTGTGGGCCGCCGGGGTGTACGCGCTCACCTTCCTGCCCGCCCTCGCGGGCGGCCTCGGGCTGTCCCAGATCGCCGACCGGTTGCCGCGCAAGACGGTGTTGGTCGCCTCCGCCGTCATCCAGGCCGTGTTCGTGGGCGCCATGGCCATCCCCGGGATGCCGCTGGCCCCTCTGTGTGTCCTCGTCGTCCTCGCCCGCCTCGCCGGCGCGCCGGCCAACGCCGCGCAGAACGCGCTCACGCGCGAGGTCTTCGCCGACGACGAGCTCTACCTCCGAAGTCAGGACCTCCGGGGCATCACGAGCAACATCGCCATGCTCATCGGACTCGCCGGGGGCGGGCTGCTGGTGACGTCGTTCGGTGCCTCGTGGGCACTGGCCATCGACGCGTTCACGTTCCTCGTCGCCGCGTTCCTCGTGCAGATCTGGGTGCGGCAGCGGCCCGCGGCGGGCGATCCGAGCGACGGCTGGTTCAGCGCCGTGCGCTGGGTGTGGGGACAGCGGCGTCTGCGGGTGCTGCTCGCTCTGTCCTGGCTGGTCGGTCTGGCCGTCATCCCCGAGGGCCTGGCCGCTCCGCTCGCCGAACAGATCGGCGCCTCCGAACAAGCCGTCGGCTGGTTGCTCGCCGCCGACCCGGTGGGCTTCATCCTCGGCACGTTCGTGCTGTCGCGTTACGTCTCGGTCGAGAACCGCAAGCGGGTGATGGGCGTGCTGGCCACGCTCGCGGCGGCCGTCCTCATCGGTTTCGCCGCCACACCGACGTTGCCGTTCGCACTGCTGCTGCTGATGCTCGCGGGAGCCGCCGGCGCCTACATCATCACCGTGGGCGCCACGTTCATCACGTGGGTGCCCAACGACAAGCGTGGGGGCGCGGGCGGCGTCTACCGCACCGGGTTGCGAGTGGCACAGGGCCTCGGAGTCGCGCTAGGCGGTGTGGTCGCGGACCTGGTCGGTTCCGCGACCATCGCGATCGCTCTCGCGGGTGTGGCCGGAGTGGTGCTGACCATCCCCGTCGCACTCTCCTGGGCGCGCGTGCAGAAGACCGGCTGACACGAGGGGCTCGGCGCGCCGAAAAGGCGATCACGGCGGTCAGCACCGTCACGACGACCACCTGATTGTGCCGGTGCCATCACTGCGTGAAGCCGGCTGAAAAGGTTACTCGTCAAGGAAGGAACTACGCCTTCCCTCAACACCAGGTTGCCCGGCATCGTCCCCCAGCGCTGCCCCCAGCACTCTCAGCGGACTCCGCCGGCATACCGGCAATGCCGTCGTGGACAAAGGAATCGATGATGCGAACCATGACCGTCAGAGCGCGACATCTCGTGTCACGGCCCCTCACGGTGCACGTTCATCCGTTACCGGCGACGACAGTGCCTCGGTCACTCAGAAGTCGCGATCGGTCACGATAATCCCCTCCCTCCAGCGGAACCGACGTCATGGTCGACAACGTCGAAGCGGTGTCGAACCGGAGTCGGACGAATGTCGAACGAGTACCGAGAAATCAGAAGTCGCGGTCGGACACGAGGCACCTCCCCAGGGTGTCGCGGTCGTCGATGTGTCAGTTCTAGGTCAGAAGTCGCGGTCAGACAAGGGAGAACACCTCCGCTCGCGTCCGAGTTCGTGCGGACGGCGAAAACGCGTACCGAACAACACACGGCAACGACCGACACTACCGGCAAGCAGGCTCGCCTACACGAAATTCCGGTGCAGTGCGATGATACCGATCACCGTCGATGTGCTGTTTCGTAGCGGACCGAGTCGGACCGGTCACCACAACCGGGCCGGCTCGGAACCCACCGTCCACCTGACCGACACACGCGAGAGGACTGGCGAGTGCCGCTCATTCCACAGGATCGGCCATCGCCAGAAATCGTTACGTCCGAACTCCCGGGCACGTACGCCGTGAACCGCGCAGCGCAGCCTCACACCCGTGGCGGCCGAACGCAATCGACCGACCGCCGCCAGTCGCTTCTCCCGCGGAACTGGGCCCTGTGGACGAGGCCCCGTCGCTTCGTCGTGTTCTTGCTCACGATGGAAGTCCTGGCGGTCGTGGGCTTCGCGGTGGCCTTCCTCCGGGCCCCCACGCCCGACGGCTCCGACTGGCTCGAGTTCGCCATCCTCGCTGCGGGGGCCAGCGCGCACATCCAGCTCACGCGTCGTCAGGAAGAGCGCCGGCGCAATCGCACGAAGACCGTCCTCATCGACCTCACGGCCGTGTGGGTCTTCCCCGCGACGCTCGTGCTGCCCGCGACGCTCGCGGTGCTGCTGGTGGCGCTCATCCGGGTCCAGCGCTGGTTCACCGCGCGGCGCCCGGCGCACAATTTCGTCTACTCTTCCGTCGCCCACGGGCTCGCGGCGGCGTTGGCGAACCTCAGCTACACCGCGATGTCTCCGCAGGACTGGTCCACGATGACGGCTGGCGGGTCGTTGCGGGAGTTCGGGCTGGTGCTGGTGACCGCGGCGGTGTACGAGGCGGTGCAGATCGTCTACGTCGGCGGCATCCTCGCCCTGGGCTCGACGTCGCCGACCGTGCGCACCGTGCTCGGCAGCAAGGCCGACAACCTCCTCGAGGCCATCACCACCGGGCTCGGCGCCGTCACCGCCGTGCTGGTGGTGGTCATGCCGCCGGCCGTCGCCATCATGGCGGTGGTGACGGTGGTGTTCAACCGGCTCGCGGAGATCGACCAACTCCAGGACGCCGTGGTGACCGACCCGAAGACCGGGTTGCTGAACATGCGCGGCTGGACGGAGTCCGCCGACCGCGCGTTGAACCGCATCCGCAGGGCGGGTAGCACGCTCGCCGTGCTGATGGTGGATCTGGACCACTTCAAGTGGATCAACGACACGTTCGGGCATCCCGCGGGTGACGACGTGCTGGCGGCGGTCGCGAGCGCCCTGTCCAGTGTGACCCGGCCCGCCGACGTCGTGGGCCGGTTCGGTGGAGAGGAGTTCCTGCTGCTCCTGCCCGACGCCGACACCGCCGCCGCCGAACTCGCCGCCGAACGGGTCCGGACCACCATCGCCGGGCTGCGGATCCCCACCACGGACAAACGGGGCGCCCAGGCAACCATCAGCGGCCGCACCGCGTCCATCGGAGTAGCCACCTTCCCGCGGCACGCCGATGATCTCGACGGCCTGCTCCAGGCCGCCGACAGCGCCGTGTACGAGGCGAAGGAAGCCGGCCGCAACCGCGTCAGCTTCGCGTCCGTCCCCTCCTGAGGGTCACGACGGCTCGGCACGCGGTGGTGGAGTCCAGTGGCCCCCATCCGATTTCGGAGAAACTGCATGACACGGGGAATCTCCCCCTGTAACCCTGTCCCCATGCCCGTCCACCGCTCCCCGAACGCGCGTCGACGGACAACGGGTGGCATCGCGCGCCTCCTGCTGCTGGTTCTCCTGGTCACCGGCTTCGGCGTCGTCGCGTCGCGCTCCGAGGCGACGCCCACGCCCGGTCCGACGGACCCGGCCACCGCCGATGCGGCACGGGCGATCGACGCCCTGCTCGACCCGCAACGATCGGCCCGGGCAGTGGAACTGCTGCCTCCCGACTTCGCGGCGGTGACCAACGTCGAGGTCGGGACCCAACGCGCACTGGACGGCACCGTGCGCGCCGTCCACGTCGGCGGTGGGTGCTCCGCGCCGTGGGGCGACGACAGCACGCGGTGGGACTTCGGCACGCCGTGCCGTTCGCACGACCTCGGCTACGACCTGTTGCGGTACGCGGAGAAGAAGGGCAGTCCCCTCGGCGCCGACGTGCGGGAGGCGCTCGACGATCGGCTGTCGGCGGACATGTACGCCACCTGCGAGCACAACCCGAAGGGCACACCCGGCCTGTGCCGCAGCGTCGCCGGGATCTACACGGCCGGGCTGGTGGTCAACTCCTGGCACCAGAGGTGGGGACCGCCGGTGGGCGAGCCCCTGCTCCCGCTGCTGTCCGGGGTCGCGGTGATCGGCCTGCTGCTCTGGCACCGGCTCCGCGACCGGGTCCGGCACGCGACGGTCGCGTCGGCCGAGGCCGCCGAGGCGCCGCGTCCGGGTCGACGGGACCGCCGGCTGTCGAGCATCGTGCCCGCCACACCCTGGACGCTGCTGGGAGTCGGCAGCGTGGTCGTCCTCATCCTGGGCGAGTCGGCGGTGGCTCTGGCGCGCTGGGCGGGTGTGGCCGAGCAGTGGTTGTGGCCACTGACCTGGCCCGCGCAGGCGGCGGTGGTGTTCTTCTTCGCCGCGGGGCACAGGAACGCCACCGCGTGGGCCGAGACGAGACGCACGGGCGGCGGGCTCCGGGACTACCTGGCACACCGGGGCAGTTGGTTGTTGCGGCTGACCCTGGTGTTCGCGGTGGTCGCCTTCTCGGTGCCGCTCGCTCTGGAGCTGCTCCACGTTCCGGCGACGACCGTGGAGGGAGTCGTGCGGGTGGCGCTGCACCCGCTGTGGCTGCTCGGTCTCTACCTGGTGACGGTCGTTCTCACGCCGCTGCTGCAGGCGCTGCACCGGCGCGCGCCCCGCGCTACGCCGCTCGCACTGGCGCTGGCGCTCGCCGGCGCCGAGTGGCTCGGCACGCTCACCACCTCGCCGTGGTCCGGCCACGTGAGCTCCCTCGCGCTGGCGCTGCTGGCGCAGCAGGCGGCTCTCGCCCACCGCGACGGCTTCACGCCGTCCCGCCGACAGCTCGGGCTCGCGACCGCGGCCGGACTCGGGGCGCTGGTGCTCGGCGTGACGACCGGAGCGTTGCCGCTCGCCGCCCTCGGCGTGAACGGCGCCCCTCCGGCACTGGCCGGTCCGGCGACCTCGGTCCTCCTCGTCGGCGTCGTTCACGTCGCCGTCCTGGGGTTGGTGCGGACCCGGCTCCAGCCCCTCGTGTGCCGGCCGGCCGTGTTGCGGCTCGTCGGTCTGGCCTCCCGCGCCCCGATGAGTCTCTACCTGCTCTACCTCACGGCCGTGCTGCTGCTGGTGAGCGCGGTCTACCTGCCCCGCCGCCTCTGGCCCGCACTCGGTTCGCTGTCCGTTCCGCCCCGGGCCCTGCTCGCCGTCGCGCTGCTCGTCGGTCCCGCCGTGGTCGTGTTCGTCTGGATCGAACGCCACCTCTGGCACAGACCACCACCGGTCCCGGTGTGGGATCACGCGCGAACCGGGCTCGACCGGGTCCTGTCGCACGGTGCGACGCTCGCCGGATTCGGCTTCGCCGTCCTCGGTGTCTTCGGCTTCGCCCGGACCACACTGGGCACCGAGAACGCCGACCTCTCCGGGGTGCTGCTCGATCCCGTGCAGAGCCTGGTGCACCTACTGCTGGGCGTCACGTTGTTGCACAGCGTCCGCACCGGGACCACCAACACGCCGCGAACCTGGCTGCTCGCGGCGATGGCCTGCATCCCGCCGTTGCTGTCGGTGACCGCGACTCCCGCACCCGAGTCCGTGGGCGTGGTGGTGCACACCGCCACGTGCGTTCTCGTCGCCGCGGCCGCCGCCACCACGACGGCGACCGCCCTCGCCTCCCTCGGCCGGGGGGCGCGCACGTGACGGAATCGCGGAGCGGGGTGGTCTTCCGTGTGGCAGCGCGTTCGTGTGGCACCCTACGACAACCGCAGCCCGTCCCCGTACGTCTGACACTGTGAGGGCTCGACAGGCTCGACGGGAGAAGCAGCGACGGAAAGGAGCCCTGGCGTGGACCGACCGCCGGGAGACGACCCGCGTCGCCCACGGCCCCCTCGCCGTGGGCGGGATCGCGCCGTCGATGCGTCTCGAAGCGGTCGCCGTCGGGGGGAGCCTGACGGCGTCCGCGACCGGCAGCCCCCGCGCAGGCAACCTCCCCCCGGACGGAGCTCCGGCGACCTGCCGCCCCGTGGGGGGCGACCTCCGTCCCGATCCCGAGCGGAGCCCGGTCCCCAGCGCCCGGCCGGCCGGCGTCCGGCAGCCACGTCGGCGGCTCCACAACGCGGCCGGGGCAAGCGGGTCGGCACGCGGGTCGCGCTGACCCTCGTGTCCGTCCTGGTGTTGATCGTCACCGGCTACGCCTGGGCCGCCATGCAGGGCCTCGTCAACGGCCTCACCCAGGCCGACGTCATCGGCAGCGACGAGGGCGAGAAACCCGCCGACGGGGCGCGCGACATCCTCCTCGTGGGCATGGACAGCCGGGTCGACGCCCAGGGCAACCCGCTGCCGAAGAAGATGCTCGCCAAGCTCAACGCGGGTGTGGCCGACGGCGAGCTGAACACCGACACGATCATCCTGCTCCACGTCCCCAACGACGGCAGGAAGGCCGTGGCGTTGTCCATGCCACGCGATTCGTACGTCACCATCCCCGGCTTCGGCACACACAAGATCAACTCCGCGTACGCGCGGGGGAAGACGGCCGCGAAGAGGGAGCTGGAAGCGCAGGGCGTCACGGACGAGAAGGAACTCGAACTGCGCAGCAACCAGGAAGGCGCCAAGACGCTCATCGCCACGATCGAGGCCCTGACCGGTCAGACCGTCGACAACTACGCCTCGATCAACCTGCTCGGCTTCTACGACATCACCAACGCCATCGGCGGCGTGGAGGTCTGCCTCAACCAGGCCACGAGCGACTCCTACTCCGGCGCCGACTTCAAGGCCGGCAAGCAGACGATCAAGGGTGTCGACGCCCTCGCGTTCGTCCGGCAGCGGCACGGCCTGCTTCGAGGCGACCTCGACCGGGTCGTGCGCCAGCAGGTGTTCCTCGCCGGACTGGCGAACCGGGTCCTCTCGGCGGGCACGCTCACCGACCCGGCGAAGTTGAACGAGCTCGTCGACGCCATCAGCAAGTCCGTCGTCGTGAACAAGGGGTGGGACATCCTGTCCTTCGCCCAGCAGATGAAGGGCCTCACCGGCGGTCAGATCGAGTTCCGCACCATTCCGATCGTGAACCCGGAGTACGACACTCCCGACGGCATGGCCGTGCAGGTCGACCCCAACGAGGTCAGGCAGTTCGTCGCGAAGCTCTCCGGCAAGAAGCCGAGCGAGAACTCCTCGTCGGCTCCGGCACCCGGCGAGATCACCGTCGACGTGTACAACACCTCGAACATCGAGGGCCTCGCGGGCACGGTGGCCGAGTCGCTCGCGGCGCAGGGTTACCTGCAGGGCGAGGTGGCCAACGACACGCCGCGGCAGTCGAGTGTGGTCCAGGCCGCGCAGGGCGAGCTCGCCTCCGCACAGGCGGTCGCCGACGCGCTGGGCGGCGAGTTCGTCGTCGAGGAGTCGCCGGACGTCACGGCCGGGCACGTGCGGGTGCTGTTGGCGCCGGACTACCAGTCGAACGGCAACTCCGGGGCGAGCGCACCCACGGGCGGGGGCACCGCGCCGGGCGCCGCACGCAAGCAGACGGACGAGGGATCCGCGGAACAACCCATCACGGCCGACGGGGTCACCTGCGTCAACTGAGAGTGTTCACCTCCCCCGACAGGCCCCCTGCATTCAGCCCAACGAGCTACTCCGAAGGGACCAACAAAGCGGGATTAGTGCAGTTTCTTCCTGCCGCCGCGTAAGGGTTGCCGCCTTCGCCCATTCACATGTCGTAGAACATCCGACGACGGCATGGGCAGGGGACATCAGTGTTGATCGACAACGACGCCTACCAACGCATCCTCGGCGAGGAGCTCCGCAAACTGAGAACCGAGCGCGGCTGGACGCGCAAGGAGCTCGGCGAGCGACTGCAGAGCGGCATCTCGCTGCAGACGCTCGCCACCTACGAACTGGGCACGCGGCAGTGCTCCGTCGTGCGGCTCGCCGAACTCTGCCTCGCCCTGGGGGAACTGCCGCAGAACCTGCTCGCGCGCGTGCACGATCGGCTGTTCGACCAGGAAGCCGACAAGGTGCGGGTCGACCTGGCCGACGTCGTGTCGGACGATCAGCCCGAACTGCTCCCCCTGCGGCGCTGGGCCCGCGGCAGACTGGCCGCGGGCGGGTCCAGCGACGTGCGGTTCGACAGGGCCACGCTGGAGCAACTCGCGTCGCTGTGCGACCTGCGCACCGACGAACTCCTCACGCGGCTGAGGAAGCTGTCGGCGACGACGACGCTTTAGTCCCTCGCCACAACCGGAAGTCGGCCGGGTCGAGCCTGCGGGTGCGCATCCAGTACCGCCAGGTGAAACCCGGCCAGACAGTGCGGTTGACGCCCTGTGAGTCGAGGTACCAGCTCGTGCACCCGCCCCGGGTCCAGATGCCGTTCGCGAGCTTGCGCTGGATGTCGGCGTTGAACTGCGCCTGCGTGTCGGCGCGCACCTCGATCGCATCGGCACCGTGCGTCTCGACCAGGTGGATCGCCTCGGCGATGTACCGGATCTGCTGCTCGATCATGAAGACCACCGAGTTGTGTCCGAGTCCCGTGTTGGGCCCGAGCAGGAAGAACAGGTTCGGGTAGCCGCTGGCGGTGATCCCGAGGTGGGTCTGCATGCCGTGCTGGGCCCACTGCCGCCCCAGGTTCGTGCCGTCGGGTCCCACGATGTCGAGGTGGTCGAAGGCGTCGGTGACGTGGAAGCCGGTGCCGTAGATGATCGCGTCGACCTCGTGCTCGACTCCGGCCTTGTCCACGACGCTCGTCTCGGTGATCTCGGCGATCCCGTCGGTCACCACGTCGACGTTGTCCCGCGCCAGCGCCGGGTAGTAGTCGTTGGAGATCAGCACCCGCTTGCACCCCATGACGTAGTCCGGCGTGACCTTGGCTCGCAACTGCGGGTCGCTGATGTGCCGCTCGATGTGCCGCTCGGCGACCTTTTGCGCGACCCGCATGATGCGGGGGTCGCCGTTGAATCCCACGGCGCGCAGTTCGAGCGTCCAGTAGAGAAAGTCGCGGTAGGCGCGCTGAGCGAGAGGCACGCGAGCGAACAGCCGCTTGACCCAGTCGGGCATGGGGTGGTCCGGCTTCGGCATCACCCACGGCGGAGTGCGCTGGAAGAGGTGGAGTCGCTGCACCTGTTCCGCGAGCTTGGGCACGAACTGGATGGCGCTGGCGCCGGTCCCCACCACCGCCACACGCTTGCCGCGCAGGTCGACGTCGTGGTTCCACTGCGCCGAGTGGAACGCCGGTCCGCGGAAGCGTTCGGCGCCGGTGAGCTCCGGAATCTGAGGCAGGTGCAGCGCGCCGACGCCGCAGACGAGGTAGCGGCACACGTACTCGTCACCGGAAGCGGTGGTGACGTGCCAGCGCTGCGTGTCGGTATCCCACCGCGCGCCCGTCATCTCCTGGTTGAACCGGATGTGCGGGTAGATCCCGTACTTCGTCGCCACTCTCCGCAGGTAGCCGAAGATCTCCGGTTGCGGCGAGAAGGAGCGCGACCAGTTCGGGTTCTGCTCGAACGAGAACGAGTACATGTGCGACTGGATGTCGCACGCGCAGCCCGGGTAGGTGTTGTCGCGCCACGTACCACCGACCTCGTCGGCCTTCTCCAACACGACGAAGTCGTCGCGCCCGTCCCTGCGCAGCTGGATCGCCATGCCGAGGCCGGAGAATCCGGTTCCGACGACGACCACTCCGGTCTCGGTGCGAGTACCCATGTGCGCGCCTCCCTGAGTGCCTGTTACTCCGAGTCCACCTTACTCGGAGTAGGTTACCGGGGGTAGGATAGCCACCGTGAGCGCGACTGCAAAGACCCCCGCGGAACGGCGCAAGCGGATGCCCCGAGCCGAACGGGAACGGCAGATGATCGAGGCGGCCGAGAGCGTGTTCGCCGAGCGTGGCTATTCGGCCGCGTCGATGGACGAGATCGCCGAGCGGGTCGGCGTCTCCAAACCCATGCTCTACGAGTACTTCCAGTCGAAGGAAGGCCTGCTACTCGCTTGCATCCAGGCCGCCCGCTCCGCACTCCGCGAGGCCACCGAGCAGGCCACGATCGGCGCCACGAGCGCGGAGGACGCGCTCCGCAAGGGGCTTCTGGCCTTCTTCCTGTTCGCCCGCGAACGTCGGCAGGCGTGGTCGCTGCTGCGGCACGAGATGAACCTGGCAGGCACCCCGGCCGCCGAGGAACTCGAAGCCACCCGCATGCAGCAGACCAACCTCATCGCCTCGCTGATGGGCAGCTACCTGGACGTGGCCGACTCCGACCACACGCACGCCATGGCCGAGTTCGTGGTCGGCGGCTGCGAGCGCCTGGCGATCTGGTGCGAGCAGAACGACGACATCACGCCCCAAGCGGCCACCGACTACACCATGAACGTACTGTGGGGCGGCCTGCGTCACTTCGCGCAACAATAATCGACGGTGCGCCGCCTGAGGCTCACTCAATGTGGCGATCAATTGAGAGGGTTCTCACTCTCGGTAGCCTTTTCCGCCGACTCCTGTTGCTGGTGCGCCACGCGCGTTACAGACTGGCGTCGTCGTCATAAAGACAGGGGAACGTCTCGCACACCGTCGTGCGCAGATTCCCGTGTCCCGAAGAGGGGATGAACAGGCGATGCGAACGATCACGGCGAAGTATGTGCAACGCGACGAGGACTGGACCGTCACCGTCTCCGGCCTCGGCAAGACGCTGAACGGGGAGGCGTCGGGCATCATCGCCGCGAGGGACCGCGCCGACCAGCTCGTGGAGCAGCTCACGGGCGAGGGAACGGCACCCACGGTGGTGCACCTGCTCAACGGCAGCGCGTACGAGTTCACCTCGACCTACATGACGGCCCGCCTCACGCGGAGCCCGGAGGAGGCGCCTGCCGCCGAGCAGCAGACCGCCACCGGCAGCACCGACGGCACCGAGGCGGTTGAGGCCGACGAGGGCACCGACACCGCCGAGACGGCCGACACCGCGGACTCCGACGCCGCCGCCGACGCTCCGGCGGAGGACACCGCACCGAAACGCGACGAATCCGGCACCAAGCCCGCGGTTCCGCGCAAGGCACTGAGCCACGAACCCGAGAACACCCCGCACCGCTACGCCCACGCGGGCTGAGACGCCGCGGGAACCCGCGGCGTCTCCCGCGCTCGGCTCTCAGCGCAACAGCTTGCGCAACAACAGCACGCCGAGCAGCACACCCGCACCGATCAGCGGGTACTTCACCTTCGGCTCGTCGACCTTGGCCTGGACAGTGCTCCGTGCCGAGTCGGCGAGCTGTTTCGGGTTCGCCTTCTCACCGATGCGGTCCAGGGTCACCGCGAGGGCCTCCCTGGCCTTCTCGATGTCGCGTTCGATCGTCTCGGGGTCGCGCGCCACGTGTCCTCCCTGAAAAGCACTGTTCGCAGTGCTGCCACGGTAGATCACCGCAGGCACTCGTGCCTCACCGGCCACGCCGGTCCGGCGAAAGCCGGCGGAGGTCACGGTGTCCGATGCCGCGTGGGGCGTCGCACAGCGCCCGAACCGAGTGCCTCGCGATCGGAGGTCAGGGGATAGGCTGCACGGTGTCGGGCCCGTAGCCCAATTGGCAGAGGCACACGGTTTAGGTCCGTGCCAGTGTGGGTTCGAGTCCCACCGGGCCCACCATCGCGTGATGACCTGCGGAAATGCTCACCCAGGAACCTGGCCCAGCGAGCCGCGTACCGCAGAATATCCGCAAACCACCCGGGAACGGGGCGTCCGAGCTCGAAGGACGCACCCATGCGACACCCCCGCCCTCATCCCCGTCTGCGGCGTGATCGCCGCTGAATCATCGGCCGCCTGTGGGCCTATCCCGTCGCCGCCACCATCGTGCTCATCGTCGTCGGCTGGCTCAGCCGGAGATGCTGCAGCGCGACTACGTCGACGGCCAGCCGGTTCCCCGCGTGGTCGTGGAACGGTGAGCCGCGCGACGACCGCACCCCAGATCCAGCACCACAGCGACACCGGGTGGACGGTGGCCCGCAGCCCACTGACCCGCCACGCCTACCTCGTGCAGCACCGCGGCGCCGATGTCGGCTGGGTGCTCCGCGAGGACGGCGGCTGGCGGTGGCTGCTCACCTGCTCCGTGCGCCCTTTCCGGCACGACGTCGAGCGCACCAGCCGACGCACCTACCGAACCTGGCAGGCCGCCGTCGACCGGCTCGCCCGCACCGACGTCGGCCGCCACACCACCCCGCACCCGCCCGGCACGTGGCGCCAGCACACCCACCGCCCGTGGGAGCCGGAAGCCACCCGTAACGACTGACCACCCGATTCGGACAAGACACCTGCACCGCTTACACCTCCCGGAGGACCACGTGACCACGCCCTACCCCCAGCACCCCGACCCGCAGTGGGCGCACCCACAGCAGTGGTCGCCACAACCGCCCCGACGCAACCGGCTCGTCTGGTGGACGCTCGGCTCACTCGCCGCAGTCGCCGGGATCGCCGTCGCACTCGTCCTTCTTCTAATACCCGGGGACATCACCGTGCGCGGCACCATGACCGTCTACGGCTACTCCAGCCTCGGTTACGGCGACATCCACGACGGCGCCCAAGTCGAGGTGGTCAACAGCCAGCGCGACGTCATCGCCACCGGAACCCTCACCGACATCGGCGGCGGCGAGTTCACATTCGTGATTCGCGAGGTCCCCGCCGGTGAGGGCCGGTACGGGGTGACCGTCGGCCGCGAGACCCGCGGCGTGATATGGGCGGACGAATCCGGCGTGTCCGACGCCGGAACTCTGTACTTCGCGCTCACCCTCGGCGACCCCTCCGACGCCAGCTCTTTCAACTTCTGACCATCACACAACTGGAAACCAGAGGAACCAGAGAAACCATGACCGCCAGAACGCAGACACCCGCCCGCAACGGCTTCGGCATCACCGCCCTGTGCCTCGCCATCCCCGGTCTCGTGTTCGGCCTCGTGCCGCTGACGGGGTTCCTGGCAGTGATCCTCGGCGCGCTCGCCGTGCTGTTCGGGCTGCTCGGCTACGCCCGCACCCGCCGCGGGGAGGCGACGAACCGGAAGATGTCCGCCATCTCGGCTGTGCTGGGAGTTGGCGCCGCCGCTCTTGGGATGTGGGGCATCACGATCGTCTTCGGCGCCGTCGAGGAGATCGACCGCAGCATCGACGAGTTCGAGCGCGAGATGGATCGAATCGGCAGCTCGCTCGAGAACGAGTACAGCAACTGACCGCCCCACCAGCATCTCCACGGAGGAGCCGAACATGACCGGACCAGCAGAACGACGAGTACGAGCTTGACGAGGAATCGCCGGCCATTCTGAAGCCGAACCGGCCTGAACTCACGGCCATGACCGAGCCGAACGCGAGGCTGTGGTTCACGCCGACGGCACGAGGCGCCCTGAACCGCATCAACGACAGCGACGATCCCATGCTGCAAGCGCTCGTCGAGCAGGTGATCTTGCAGGCGTCCATCCGTCGCATCCTGGTGTGGGCGATGGTCTTGGTTCCGATCATTCTCGGCGCGATCGGTGTCGTGCTGGCGGTTTCGCTCGCCGACAGCGGTGCCGGCACGTTCGATCCTTACGACTACTGATCGTCACGGCCCCGGTGTCCCTCCTTCGGGCGCCGGGGCCCACTCCGACGGTGGTACCAACCACCGCCACAACCTGCGGAAGGTAGGAACCATGGCGACGACGCCAGACGACCGGCAGATTTTCCACTGCCCACCTGCAACGGCGCCTGCGTCGTGCAAGTGGAGCGCGCGGGTGGCACCGAAACCGTAGACTGCGCGATGTGCGACGGTAGCGGCCAGATCGTGGGAGGTCCCGCGTGAACGACGATGACGAACTCGACGTGCTGTGCGTCGCCTGCGACAGCGAGGGGCGTGTGCCGCAGGCGACGGCAGCGGTCCTCGGCGGAGTGGCGCAGACCGTGGTCTGGGGGCGGGGGTGTCGCTGGTGCAAGGGCACCGGACGCCGCGCTGGCCTGCACCCACCGGTCTGAACCACGCCGCGCTGGCCTGCACCCACCGGTCTGAACCGACGAGAACGGCCCCGGGCACCGTCGTGCGGTGCCCGGGGCCTTCTGCTGCGCTCAGCCGGTCTTGAGTAGCCCCATCCGCGAGGCCAGTCCCCGCGCTTCCCTCGCGACTGCCTGTCGCCGGGCCCGCTCGATCATCGTGGACACGATCTCCCGCACGAAGGCGTTGCTGCGAGTCCTCACGGGGCCGATCTTCTCGGCCTGGGCCAGCAGCGCAATGACCTCTTCGTCGGGCCGTCGCAGCCCCCACAGAGCGCGGGCGTAGTCGATGAAGTAGGTGCTCCTCCTGGAGTTGATCTCCAGGTCGGTGGGGTGGATCGACTCCGCGAGCGTGGCGGCCGCCGCGTAGTCGCCTCGCTCCAGCGCCGACGCCATGCGCCACAGGACGACGTTGGCCGGAGTGAACAACAGGTGGTGGCGGTTGCCGTTCTCCGCGTGCCGGGCAAGCCCCTCGGCTTCGTCGAGCGCTGCGGACGGGTCACTGCCGACCACGGAGTCGATGAACCCGGTGGTGAGCGTCAGTGCGCCTCGGATGTCGACCGCGTCGTCGGGCACGATCTCCAGTGCGCCGCGGGCGAGAGCGCCGGCCCGCCGGTGTGCGCCGAGACCGGAGTGTGCCTGCGTGCGCGCGAACGCGGCGAGCGCGATCCAGTGCGGATCGCCGAGCCGCTCCGCAGCCTCGTGGCCACGGTCGGCCGCGATCCACGCGAGGTCCGGCGATCCGAGGCCCTTCACCAGCAGCGAGGTGGTGTGAGCCACGCTGACGAGCGCGCGGAGCCCTTCGGCCTGGCGGGCGTGCGTGTGTAGGGCGGTGATCAGCGGCGGAAGGCGCCTGCCGACTTCGGCCATCTGGTTGGCCTGGCGCATCGCGGCGACGAGCTGCGTCTCAGCGATCAGCGGCGATAGCTCCCCCTGCGGCGGGCTGTCGTCGAGGTCGCTGTCGAGCAGGGCCGTGCGGATTGCCGGCACCGTGCTGTCGGCGTCCGGATCGCGGATCTCCAGCCCGTCGCCGGTGATGTCGACGAGGCTGACCCGCAGCGCGTCCGCGATCGCGACGAGGGTGCTGCGCCGGTCGACGGCCGCCCTACCGTTTTCGATCTTCGACAGGTAGCCCTTCGTGATCCCGGCGAGCCCGGCGGCCTGCTCCAGGGTGAGGCCGCGCCAGCGGCGGAGGCGGCGGATGGTTGCCCCGATCGTGTTCATGTCGACGACGGTACCTGCTGGGTTTCCTGTTTGGAAACCTCCGCTGTGATCGCGCGCATACGGTCCGCCCATGAGCTGGAACAGCGGATCGTGCCGCGGCGGGGGCCGTGCTTTGTGGACGGGGCAGGAAACGACACCGGCCACGACGGAGAACGATCAGGAGAGCGCGGACACGAAGTCGTCGAGCGACGAGAGCGGTGACCAGTGATCGCCCGCGACCGCGAGCTGTTGGCACGGCTCGGACAGGTGAACGCCAGCATCGGTGAGGTCGCGCTCGCGCTCATGGCGGCGCAGGACGGTGGTGAACTCCCCGCCGACGGGCTCCGCGAGGTCGGCCAGGCGCTGCACACGCTCGCCGACGACATGGTCGCCCGCGCCGACGAGATCCAGAGCCGCCCCGCGATCGAGGAGGCCCCGTGTTGACCGACTGCCCCGTCCTCGACCGCACGCCCGTCGACGACATCGAGCAGACCGCACAGATTCGACTGCCCGGCCTGTGGCAATGGCCCGTCCGCGACCCCGACGACGTACTCGACGAAGCGCGCGCCGCGCTGCGCCACCCGACAGAGCCTGACCTGCCGATCCTCGAAGCCGTCCTCGCCGGGCTGCACCGCCTGGCCGCGTAGCCCCCGGTCGGCGCGGGTCGAGCCCCCTACCGCCGCGCTCCCCGCCGGCTCCCCGCGCCGACCGGGCTACTTCCAGTCCTTGTTCGACCAATCGCCGATCACCGGGGGCGCGACGACCTCCTCGGGGTTGAAGAGCCCGTCCTCGTCGGTCAGGTAACCCGCGACGCGGTGCTCGTTGTCGCCCTCCTGCTGGCGGGCACCACCGGCAGGAGGCATCCCGCCGGCCATCGGCATCGCCGCCCCGCGTGCCCCCGGCCCCTGCTGTGCCGCGCGCATCGCCGCGTCGGCTGCTCCACCCGGCCCTCGCAGTGCCGCGGAGTTCTGGCCCGCAGCGCTGCCGCCCGACGCGGCGCCTCCGCCAGCCGCGCCTCCGCCGGCCGCGCCACCACCGGCCGCGCCACCACCGACACCGCCGGGCAGGCCCGCCGCGCCACCACCGGCTCCACCGCCGACGCCACCACCGATGCCGGGCATCTTGGGTCGCGGGGCGCCCGAGTCGAGCGGCGGGACCGTCCCGGGAGCGCCGGGCGGGAACGCCGCCGGCGGCCCGAACCGCTGACTGGCGGGGTCGTTCGGGAAGTTCGGGACGGGGGGCACCGACATGCCCGGCACCCGGTTCGAGCCCGGCGACAGCTCGGGCGGCGTGTACGTCGAGGGTGCCGTGAACGTCGACGGAGACGTGCCGGAGTAGTCGGGGACCTCGTACTGGGGCAGCGGAGGCACGTCGCCGGGCGCGAACGACTGGCCACCGGGGGCCGCGCCACCGGACGGGAGGTCGGGAACCTGCACAGGCGGCGGAACGTACTGCCCCTGCTGGCCCGCCCCCGGATAGGCCTGCCCACCGGGAACTCCGACGCCACCGGAGCCGCCCGCCCCGTACGGCGCATGGGGCTCGTACGCCGACACCGGGGACCCATCCGGCCCGACCCGCGGCGCCCCGAGGGCCACCTCGTGCTCGGCGGCGTGCTCGGCGGCGTGCTCGGCGGTGTTCTCGACGGTGTTCTCGGCGCTCCCCACGGTCTTGCCCGGGAGCCCTCGACTCATCATCGTCAGCGGGCTCAACGGCTGCTCACCGCCTCCGGGCGAAGCGCCACCGCCTCCACCGCCCCCGAGCTTCGGCGGCGGAGTAAAGTAAGGCATGTCGGTGGCCTCGCCGATCGTGGCGTCGAACTGCTTCATCAACCGGGCCGCTTGTTCACGCGCCGCGCGCTGCTCCTCGGCCTTGGCCGCCACCACCGGCAGATACATGCCGTACGACACGGGATCGACCGTCCGCAGCAGGTTGGCGTGGGCCGCCTCGACCGAGAAGTCCACGGGCGGGTTGGCCGCCATCTGCTTCTGGGTCTCGTTCAATGTCTGCGAGTGGATCTGCTGCTGCCGGCCGGTCAGCACCGACCCCTGAGCCGTCCGCCCCAACCACCGGGCCACCTCGGCGAGGTGCTCGCGTGCGGCGTCACCGCCCTCGCCGGCCCAGTCGCCCATGCTGTCCTCGATGGCCTCGGCCACGGCCTTCTGGTGCAGCGACAGCTCGTTGCCGAACCGCACCCACTCCTCGGACGTCTCGGCGATCGCCGCCGAGTCGGCGTTCGTGTTGAGCACCTCGACCATGTACTCGTGGGAGGCGTTGTCCCACAGCGTGTTCGGCGGCTCGTCCTTCGGTCGGAGGTCGAGGCCGTCCCCGAGGCCGTCCCGGAACGACTTCAGAGTCGCCGAGTAGGTCGCCTGGATGATCGCGTCCTGGACCTGCTCGTTCCCCGGCACGGGCGAGAAGATCTGCGCGAGAACCGTGGCCGCCGACCGGATGTCGTCGCCGGACAGAGCTTCGTCCCCCACCGGACCGACGTAGAACCGGGACGACGAGTCGGCGGTCACGTCGTAGTAGGAGCTGTCGGGGTCGTAGTCAGGGCTCGTGGGGTCCGACACCGCGCGGACCTTGTCGTCCGGAGTGGACACTCCAGTACTCCTCGTTCTCGTCGAGTGGATGGTGACGGATCAGGACGGCGACAGGCCCTCGATCGACTTCTGATGTGCCGCCTCGGTCTCGCTGTAGCCACGTTTGGCCGCGCGGATCGCCTCGATGTACTGCGGAAGTTCGTCGCGCGCCGCCCTCAGCTGCGTGAGCAGGCCGTACTCGTCGGAGGCCGTGGCCACGGTGCGCTGCGCGGTCCACTGCGCCGTGGCGCTCACACTCAACGGAGGGTTCGTGGCGAGTTTCTCGAGCGTCGACCAGCGCTCTTCCAGCAGATCCACCATGTCCTGCAGGGCCCGGATCATGCGCTCGCCCGTGGTGTCGTCCACCGAGAAACCCTGGCCCGTGGCCATGCGTTTCAGTTCGAGCCCGCTCAGCGTCCTGGTGAAGACCATCGCCTGGTCACCGTCGTCGTTCACGTTCATCTCACACTCCGGAGCTCTCAGTACGCCCGCGCGAGCCCGTCGCGGAAGGCGCCCGCGACGTCGGCCCGACCCGCCGGCCTGTACGTGATGACCTGTTCGTCCTGCTCACGCTCCGACAGCACCAGGTAGCGCCCCTCCTCGGTGTCGAGCCAGCCCCAGGAGCGCGACACGGTGCCACCGCGCCCGCTCACTCCGATCGCCCCACCACCGAGCCGCCGCCCTGCCATGGCCTGCCGCAGCCGGTCCTCGTCACCGGCCCGAAAGCCACGTCGCGCGCCGCGGGGAACGTCGACCCGGCCCGCGACTTGGAGGTTGCCGAAGGCGTCGGTCTCCTCCTCGTCCTCCGCCCGCTCGGCCGCCTTGCGCGCGTCCCAGGCGGTCGCGGGTGCGTCGGCGCGAGCGCGGAGGACGACCTCCGAGCCGGCCACGGGCGGCATGTCGGGCAGCACACCCGTCAGAACGTCGACGATCTCGTCGTCGGAGAACAGGGAGAACAGCAGGTCGTCGGACTTGGCGTTCTGCGTGACGCCGAGCGCCTGGGCTCCGTCGGTGAGCACGAGGACGGCGATGTCGTCACCGAAGCCGTCGACACCACTGATGCTTCCACTGACCCGGTGGTCGGCGAACAGGCCGAACGCCGTGCGCACGGCGGGGTGCAGCACCGTGCTCGTGGCCAGCCCCCGCTCGACGAGCTGCTCCGCGACGAGGATCGCCAGGCGGCGCCGTCTCGCCGGGTCAGTGGTCGTGTTACGCAGCTTCAAGGGGAAGCGGCGGACATTCACGCCGAGCGCCTGCCCGACGATGTCGGCCTCCACACTGCCCAACGTGAATTCGAAGGTTTCGGACACGGTGCCGAAAGCCGCCCTTCTGGGAACACCAAGTTGGATGAGAACACGAAGATGCCGCCTCGTTCGCGGACGCTCGACAGTGGATCACACCGCACTCCCCATGCACAATATGCGCCACTGACATCGCTCATCTGAGCGCATGCCCGACGAATTCACTCCCCTCCCTGGACCACCCTCGACACGTGCCACTAGATTGAGCGAACAACGACGCACCCGCTCCCTCAGGCGGCAGACCCGGTTGCTTTTCGTGCCGATATGCGGACACCGACGTTCGCCGTTCTCGCCTGTCCGATGCCGTGACCGCACCGGGTCGACATCGACGCTTCCCTTGGGGTGTCACGTTTGCCGGACTCGGTGGGCGGCCGCGCGCAGCGACAGGGTCGCCGACTCGGTGGCGTCCCGACGCTCGCGAACCACCTCGGTCACCTTCCTATTCCGCCCTCACCAAGGCAGGCAGAGGAAAGCCACTCGCGTGCGCGGTCAGACACTTATCCGGATCGCCTTCCCGCACCGGGCAATCCACAAGGGACTGCTTTTTTGGCTCGATTTGCGGAACTGCTCGCTTTTCCTTTCTGGTCCACCCACCACAAGGCTCTCACCTTGCGATGCGGAATATGCGCCACCATGCCGGCGGAGCGTGCCCCCAGAACACGGTCGGCTCGGCACTCGGCCGGTGACGGCGATGGGCACGGCGATCCAGCGTCGCCGCGCCCATCGAAGCGAACAGCACAACCGTCCTCAGTAGATGAAATCGAGAGAACCGTAGTACTCGTAGCGACTGTCGGGTTTCGGGTACTCGTAGTACACCGCGCCGCTCGTGGCACCCTTGGGAATCTCCACCCTCCAGGGCCGCAGGCGGTGGATGGTCTTGCCGCCGTCCGGCGCCGGATTGCCCCGGAAGTCGAACTTCGGCATGCCGTCCTCGCCCTTGCCGTCCGGATACTTGTTCCCCACGAAGAACAGCGCCTTCACCTTGAGCTCGCCGTGTGGGCAGTTGATGGCGAGTTTCTCGGCTCCTTCGGGAATCTGGAAACTCTGGGCGTGCGTTCCCATGTTCAGCCTGAGCGGCATGGTGTCCTCCTGTTGCGGTCTCGACGGCCCTCCACCTGTCCCGTTGAACAGCGCCCGAAGTTGCGCGAGCGTGCCCCGGTAGGCGTTGCCGTCGATGGGGGAACGTCCGGCCACCCTGGCCGAACTCGTGAACTGAAGCACGGCGACCCGCAGACCGCCGTAGCCGTTCCAGTAGTGAGCGGGCACGTCGGCGTACTCGTCCTTGATGTCTCCGACGACGTTGTCCGGGTAGCGCGACGACCACAACGGCGGCAGACCGGACAGGGAGGGTGAACCGATCTGCTGCCAGTACCACCGCGGCATGTACAGCAGCGGCACGGAGTACCCCGCCGCCCGAAGCCGCTTCACGATGTCGCGGGTGAGCGAGACGTTCCCGCTGTTCGCCTCGACGTCAGGGATGACGGGCACCGTTGTCGGCACCACCTTGCGAACGTGCGCCACCTGGGACGCCGCACTGATTCCGCTGCGCTGATAGTGGTAGGCGGCGTAGGGTTTCCCCGTCTTGCGTGCCTTCGCCACATTCTCGGCGAAGCGGGAGTCGGTGAAGCCGTTCCCCTCCGTGGCCTTGAAGATGAAGAAGTCGATGCCCTCTCTGGCTGCCCGTTCGACATCGAAGCTGCCCTGGTGGTGCGAGATGTCGATCCCGAATATGGGCATTGGTTCACTCCCCACTTTTTCGGAACTTGCCCTTGCTGCGCCGCACACCTCCCTCGCTGCCTCAGCGGTTCGTCGTGTCCACTCTGTGATGTAACCCGCACGGAGAGTGTCATCGCAAGACTGCTGTCTGGGTGAATACGGGGAATGGTCGCCGGAAAAATGTGAATTGCTTTTCTACCGCGCCGACGACGATCACTCAACGGGAACGACCGCGTACCACCAGAACGTCGGCCGGCGCGTACCGGAGCACGCTCTGCGCGACGCTGCCCAGCAGAACCCGTTCGAAGCGGGTACTGGATCCGCTGCCCGTCACCACGAGGTCGGCGGCGTAGTGCGACACCAACTCCGGCAACGCCCGTTGCGGCGCGCCCGAGCCGACCACGACGGCGTCCGGGCGGGGAGTGAGCTGCTCGGCGAGAGCCTCGATCCGGGGACGGATCTCCGCGGTACTCGCTTCGCGTAGCCGTGCGAGGTCGGCCTCGTCCCGACCCTGCAGGCGCAGCAGCTGTTCGCCGATGACGACGCTCACGTGCGCGAGGAGGTGTGTGGCGGACGGCGTCAACGCGGTCCCGAACTCGGCGGCGCGCCGCGCGGGCTCGGTGTGGTCGACCGCCAACACCACGGTCCGGTAGTCGGCGACGGGGGTTCGGACCACCAGCACCGGAATACTGCTCGCGCGGGCGACGTTCTCCGTCGTCGGGCCGGTCAGGTTGCCCGCGAGGCCGCGGCCACCGTGGGCTCCGAGGACGAGCAGATCGGCCGAGCGCTCGGCCGCCATGGCGAGGATCGTGTCCGACACCGGACCCTGGCGGAGCACGAGCTCGGCCTCGTCACCGGCGTGGGTGGCAACATGCTCTTCGAACGCGTCGGCGGCGAAAGAGGAGAGCTCGTCCGCCAACGACGGCGACACGACGCTCACCACGATCAGCTGCGCGCCGTGCGCAGCGGCCAGCCGAGCTGCTCTGCGCACCGCCAGACCGGCCCCGACGGACAGGTCCGTGGCCGCCAGCACTCGACGCAGACGCACGCGGGCACCTCTTCCGACTCGCCAATGACCCGAGAGGCCAGGCTAACCGGAAATGCGGAGAACCACTGGTTTCCTGCGATGCGCGGTGACGGCGCGTGGACTGCTCAGTGACGGCGCGACCGGGAACGGCGCGAACTCGACGAGCGATGCCGGTTGTTGTTCTTCCGATTGTTCGGACCGGCGGAGGACGGGGTACGTGACCCCGGAGAAGTCGACGACGGGGTCGTCGGTGCGGCGGCGGACGTCACCGCGGACGCGGGAGGCGCTTGGAAGAGAGCGGGGCCGCCGATGCCGGTCTCCCGCGGGTCTTCGAGCTCCCGGTAGTCGACCGGCTCTTCATGAACGATGTGGCTGAACGGAACCACGCCCGCGTCAGCCGAGTCATCGTGAGATGTTGCTTCGGGCATGGAATTGGACGATGAGTGCAAAAACTTCTCCCTGTGCGACACGGTGAGGTGGTCGCGAGCGCGGGACGCCGCGAAGTGACTCCGCGGCGTCCCGCAGGTGCACTCAGAGCGCGCGCACTCCCGTGGCCTGCGGGCCCTTGTTGCCCTGCCCAACGGTGAAGGAGACGCGCTGGCCGTCCTCCAGGCTGCGGAAGCCGCGGCCGTCGATCTCGCTGTAGTGCACGAAGACGTCGGCGCTCCCGTCATCGGGGGCGATGAAGCCGAAGCCCTTCTCGCTGTTGAACCACTTCACGGTTCCCTCGGTCATGTTGTCTCCTTCGTGAGAGGGTGTCGGCGGCCACACCGTGCGACCACCGCACAGCCGCGGGGTCGAGCCAGCCACCGTTCCCACTGTCGCGAGGAGACGTGACACGCCCGCACCGATCTTTCGCGGACGTGCAAAACACGAACACGCAAAACCTGCGACTGCCCAGGACAACGTCCTGGTGTACCGGTTCATTCCCGGGTACGCGACCACCCTACCGGACCCGATTCCGTCGTGGCGGTCGGCGGCCGCCCCGGCGCGGTGAGCGGTCAGTTCGACGTCGACGCTTGCTCGGTCCGCTCCGTCCGCAACGTGCCCGAGGGGTCGAAGCCGTAGACCGCGTACATCGCCTTACCCGGCTCACCGCGCTCCACGAAGTCGAGCGGCCCACTGACACCGTCGTAGTCGATGTCGGTGCCCTGATCGAGCAGGCGCTTGCACTCGGCGAACGATCCGCACTTCTCACCGCCCGTCGTGACCCGGCCGACCTCGGCGGCGAACACGATCGGATCGTCGGTCTGCGCGGCCTGTGCCGCGAGCGCCACGACCGTCACGCAGTCGAACACCTGGGCGCCGTACTGCAGGTCCACCAGGTCGGGCGCGAACTTCCGGAGGCGCTCGGCGTACTCGTCGTCCGCGACGGCCGGGGCCGTGCCCTTCATACCCGCGAGCACTCCGGGATCGTCCGGCGACACCTCCGAGGCCAGCTCGGCCCGCCGCAGTCCGTCGGCACCGTAGACGTCGACCTGCTGCGGACCGACGCCCGCACCGATCATCGCTCGGAGCAACGCGGCACCCTCGTCGAACGAGGCGAGGACGACGGCATCGACGTCGGCGTCCCTGAGCTGCCGCGCGAGCCGGTCGAAGTCCTTGGTGCCCGGCTCGTAGGTCTCCCCCAGCACGACGCCGGCTCCGGCGGCCTTCAGCTCCTTCGACGTCGCGTCCAGCAGTCCTGTGCCGTAGTCGTCTCCCCGGGCGACGATCCCGACCCGCTCGTTGTCGTCCTCCGTGACCAGCTTGCTCAGCACTTTCGCCTGCAGGGTGTCGTCCGGCGCGGTCCGGAAATACAGGCCGCTGTCGGGGTGATCGCGCAGCGCCGACGCCGTGTTGGAGCCCGAACACTGCAGGACTCCCGCCCCGGTCACGCTGTCGATGACGGACAGCGACGCCTCCGAGGCCGAGGCGCCGATCACGGCGTCGACTCCGAGGGACAGCACGCGGTCGGCCGCCTGGGCCGCGGACCTGGCCGTGCCGCCCTCGTCGGCGCCCACGACCTCGGGGATCGGCTGCGTGAGCACGCCACCGGCGTCGTTGATGTCCTCGACGGCCAGCCTGACCGACTCGATCTGGGCGGGCCCGAAGGCGGCCAGCGGCCCCGTCTCCGGCAGCACGTAGCCGAGGTTCAGCACCCCGTCGCCGCCGTCGTCACTGCGGGGCACCTCGCCGCCCCCGCACGCGGCGAGCACCAGAGCAGCGGCACTCGCCACGATCGCCGACCGCCACGCTGACGCTCGCATCGAGGAGCCTCCTTCGTCGGGTTGGCCCGCCCGGTCCGACGCCGACTGCTGTGCGCGTCACCGGACGACCGTGGGATGACAACACCGTAGATCCTGTGCGTGATCCGCGAACAACGGCGCGTCGCCCGCGGCATCGAAGGAACCCGGCGGAAACCGCCTCCCCATGGCTTGCCTTCGACGTCGCCGACTTGAAGTATAGGAACGCCACACGCTGCGTGACGTGACGGAAGGTGACGCATGGTCGGACGGCGCCTGCTCCGTTGGCCGGACCGATGGGCCGACTGGTTCGAGAAACGCGGCGTCTACGTGCCGGGGGAGGACAACCGTGTCGTGGACCCCTGGCGCGACTGGGGCTGGCTGATCGTGTTGTGGCTCGCGGGGCTCGCGGTTTTCATCCTGGTGTTCGCCATCGCCGTCTGAGCGGGCGCCACGCTGCCGGTTCGCCCTCGACGCGGTGACCGTTCTCACCCCACCGTGGCCACCGCATCACGGCGAGGACACGAGCGGGCTCCGACTCCGCCTCAACCCGCCTTCCTGGGTGGCCTGCCCGGATCTCGATCGCCAGAGTGGACGGGGGCGAGAAGTGACGCGCCCGAACGGAGCAACCCCGCCCCGCGATCGGACCAAGGAGCCAGGCTGTGTCTACGGCGAGAGCAGTCACCGCGGCGATAGCCGCGTTCGCGCTGACCGCGTGTGGCACCTCCACAGCCGGGGACCACTCGGAAGCGGTCCCGACTCCGCCGCCCACCAGCGTCTCGACCACGCAGTCGTCGACGTCCGCCACCTCGTCGGTCAGGTCACTGCAGTTCGGGTCCGAACACCGGTTCCCGTCCGGCCTGGTGGTCACCGTCGCCTCACCGAGCGTCTTCGAACCCAGCGAGAGCGCCTATCCGCGGACCGACCGCGCCGCGGCCTTCGGCATCACGCTGTACAACGAGGGGCAGAAGCCCTACCGGATCTCCGACCTGTCGGCGCACGCGACCATCGACGGCGACGAACTGAAGCAGGTGCAGGACATCCCCCGCGGCTACAACGGCGTCGTCGGCGCCGATCGTGACCTCGTGGCGGGCGACTCGATGAAGATGACCCTCGCGTTCGCGCTGCCGGACGAGCCGGCCACGATCGAGCTGACTCTGCGCCCGGATTCGACCAAGACGACCAAGGTGGTGTTCGTCGGGCGGGCGTGACCCGCGGGCTACGCTCGGGCCATGACCGACCGCAACCGTCTCTCCCCCGGTGATTCGGCCCCCGACTTCACACTGCCGGACAGCGCGGGCAACACCGTGTCGCTGTCCGACTTCCGTGGCCAGTCCGTGGTGGTGTACTTCTACCCGGCCGCGGGCACGCCGGGCTGCACCAAACAGGCCTGCGACTTCCGCGACAACCTCGCCCAGCTGAACGACGCCGGATACCAGGTGTTGGGCATCTCGCCGGACAAGCCGGAGAAGCTCGCGACGTTCGTCGAGAACGAGAAGCTGACGTTCCCGCTGCTCGCCGACCCGGACAAGACCGTGCTCACCGAGTGGGGCGCGTTCGGCGAGAAGAAGAACTACGGACGCATCGTGCAGGGCGTGATCCGCTCGACCTTCGTCGTGGACCCCGAGGGCACCATCGCGGTGGCGCAGTACAACGTCCGCGCCACGGGCCACGTCGCCAAGCTGCTGAGGGACCTGAAGCTGGCGTCCTAGGCAGCGTGTCCGCGCTTCCCGAACGCGTGTCCGCAGTCGGCGTACGTGTGTCTGCGGTTCCCGGACACGGTTCGGCTCTCGCGCGAGGGTCCGCTACGTCTGAGCCAACCCACGCAGGTGCGGCACGAGGGCTCGCAGTGCCTGGCCTCGGTGGGAGGCGGCGTCCTTCTCCTGCGGCGCCAACTCCGCCGAGGTCCGGCTCTCGCCGTCGGGCACGAAGATCGGGTCGTAGCCGAAACCGTTGGTACCGCGGGGCTCGCGAACGAGGGACCCGCGCCACTCCCGCCGCAGCACGACGGGCTCGGCCCCCGGCACCACGAGCGCGACGGCACACGCGAACGCCGCGCCCCTGCGCTCGTCCGGGACGTCGGCGAGCTGCCCGAGCACCAACCGGAGGTTGGCGTCGTCGTCGCCGTGGACGCCCGCCCACCGCGCCGACAGCACGCCCGGCATCCCGTTCAGCGCGTCCACGGTCAGCCCGGAGTCGTCGGCCACCGCCGCGAGCCCGGTGGCGTCGGCCGCGTCCCGCGCCTTCGCCAGCGCGTTCTCCTCGAACGTCGCCCCCGTCTCGGGTGCTTCGTCGAACGGCTCGACGTCGGCCAGCCCGACGACCTCCAGTCCCGCCACGCCGGCGTCGGCGAGGATGCGCCGCAGCTCGTCGAGCTTCTTGGCGTTGCGGGTGGCCAGCAACACCCGCGTGGTCACTTCGACCCCTTCTTCTTCGCGGGCGGCGGTTCCGGCAGCTCAGCGGGATACGGGGCCGCGAGCGCTTCGGCCTGGATTCGCGTGAGTTCCGCGCACCCCGCCTGCGCGAGGTCGAGCATCTTGTCCAGAGTGGACCGGGTGAACGTGGCGCCCTCGCCGGTGCCCTGCACCTCGATGAGCGTGCCCGCGTCGGTGGCGACGACGTTCATGTCCACCTCGGCCCGCGAGTCCTCCTCGTAGGGCAGGTCGAGCCGCACCCGGCCGTCCACGACGCCCACGCTGACCGCCGACACGGCCGCAGACAACGGCTGCGGGTCGGCCAGGCGCCCCGCGGCACCGAGCCAGGTGATGGCGTCGGCCAGGGCCACGTAGCCGCCCGTGATCGCGGCCGTGCGCGTGCCGCCGTCGGCCTGGATCACGTCACAGTCGATGACGATCGTGTTCTCCCCCAACGCGGCGAGGTCGATGCACGAGCGCAGCGAGCGCCCGATCAGCCTGCTGATCTCGTGGGTCCGTCCACCGACACGACCCTTGATCGACTCGCGGTCGCTGCGCGTGTGCGTGGCGGACGGGAGCATGGCGTACTCGGCCGTCACCCAACCCAGTCCGGAGCCGGCCCGCCACCGGGGCACTCCCTCGGTGACGCTGGCGGCGCACAACACCCTCGTGTCGCCGAACTCGACGAGCACCGAGCCCGCCGGCCATTGCTGGACACCGCGGGTGATGCGCACCTCGCGGAGCTGGTCGTCGTTCCTGCCGTCTTCTCGCACCACGCCTGGCAGCCTAGTGACCACACCCGAACGGCGGGTGACACGGGCATGACCTCGCCGTGGAACCCTCCGCCCGTCGGTGCGCAGCGCGAGAGCTTTCCGCGAAAGTGGGGCACGGGGGGTCGATGCGGTCTAAGGTCGCTCCGCGTGACCGACACCACCTCCCACCTGAGCACGACAGCTCACGCCTACGACGCCGTCGCCGTGCAGTACGCGGAATTCGCCCGGACCGGACTCGACGACTTCCCCCTCGACCGCGGGATGTTCGCGGCCTTCGCCGAGTGCACGCCGTCCACGGGACCGGTGGCCGACGTCGGGTGCGGCCCCGGTTACGTCGCCGCACACCTGCGGGAGCTGGGGCTGGACGTCTTCGGCGTCGACCTCTCGCCGGCCATGATCGAGATCGCGCGCGAGCGGTACCCGCACCTGCGGTTCGAGGTCGGTTCGATGGACGCGCTGGCCGTGCCCGACGGCAGCCTGGGCGGGGTCGTGTCCGAGTACTCCCTCATCCACGTCCCGCCGCACGAGGTGCCGTCCTACCTCGCCGAGTTCCGGCGCGTGGTGGCGCGCGGCGGCACGCTGCTGCTGGCCTTCTTCGAGGCCGAGGGCGGGCCCGTGACCCCGTTCGACCACAAGGTGGTGACGGCCTATCGCTGGCCGATCGACGACCTCGCCGCCCTGGCCGCCGACGCCGGGTTCGACGAGATCGGCCGGATGCTGCGCGAGCCCCACGCCGACGAACGGTTCCGCCGAGGTCGACTCCTGTTGCGAGCCCGCTGACCCGCACCGGTCGCGCTCGCGATCGGCCCGGTGCTATTTTCTATACGCAACCGTTCACGTATAGGAATTGAGGCGGTCGTGGAACGGAACCCGGACGTCCTGGTCGTGGGCGCGGGCCCGACCGGCCTGGCGGTCGCGTGCGCGCTCGCCGCGCAGGGCGTGGCCGTGCGCGTGGTCGACCGTGCGGACGGACCGGCCGCCACGTCCCGCGCGAACATCCTCCACGCCCGCGGGGTGGAGGTCCTTCGACGCCTCGGCGCGCTCGGCGACCTCCCGGAGCGGTCGCTCGCTCCCCAGGGGATCCGCATGCACGCGGGCTCCCGGCCGATCGCCACGATGCGCTTCACCCCGGACGATGCTGACGTCCAGGCGTTGTTCGTGTCGCAGGCCATGGTGGAACGACGGCTGCGCGACCGCCTCGCCGAACTCGACGTGCGGGTGGAGTGGGGTGTGGCCTGCACCGGCGTGACGCAGACCGGCGACGGCGTCACGGTCGAGTCGTCCGACGGTGCGCGTACGACGGCGGGCTGGGTCGTCGGCTGCGACGGCGCGCACAGCTCGGTGCGCTCGGCCGCCGGGATCGCCTTTCCCGGCGTGCCCGTCGTGGAGCAGTTCCTGCTGGCCGACGTCCACGCGGACTGGGCGCGGGACCGGAGCACCTCCTCGGGCTTCTTCCACCCGGACGGGCTCCTGCTGGCCATGCCGATGCCCGACCCGCACACCCGCACCGACGGGGGCGACCTGTGGCGGCTCATGGCCGAGGTCCCCGCCCTGGACCGCCGGATCGATGCCGGGGAGATCGTCGCGCGCTTCGCCGACCTCGTCCCGGCGCGGACGGGTGACCGCGACCTGCGCATCCGCGACGCGGTGTGGACGTCGGTGTTCCGCATTCACCGGCGGCTCGCGGAGCACTACCGCCGTGGCCGGGTCCTTCTCGCGGGCGACGCCGCCCACGTGCACAGCCCGATCGGCGGGCAGGGCATGAACACCGGCCTCGGCGACGCCGAGAACCTCGCGTGGAAACTGGCGCTCGTCGTCCACGGCAGAGCCGAGCAGACCTTGCTGGACACCTACGCGGCTGAACGGCGTCCGCCGGCGTCCGACGTGCTGCGCTACACGACGGCCAACACCCGCCTGTTGGTGGCCGACAGCGCGGTCGGCACCTTCCTCAGAGACCGCATCGTGGTCCCGCTCCTCGACTCGCCCCGCGTGCAGCGTGCGGCGACCCGGAAGGCATCGCAGCTGTGGGTCACCTACCGGCGCGGCCCGCTCGGCGGCCGAGGGCCCGCTCCACGCCCCGGCGACCGCGTGCCCGACCGGACCTGCCTGCGTGCCGACTCCGGCCCGGTCCGCCTGCACAGCGCACTCAACCCGGCCTGGGTGCTCCTCACCCCTCCCGGGACCACGACGGCGGACTCGCTCGTCCGCACCGCACGCGACCGTCTCGGGCCCGAGGTGAGCGGACTCACCGATCCCACCGCGACAGGGCCTGCCCTGCTGATCCGGCCGGACGCTCACCTCGCGTGGCGAGGTGACACACCCGACGCGTTGCACCGATGGTTCGGCGACGTCCTGCACGCCAGGATCGCCGCATGACCGACAGCACGACCCGCCGTGTCGGGCCGGGACGGCCCCGGGATCCCCGCGCCGACACCGCGATCCTGACCGCGGCCGTGGAGCTGCTCATCGAACGCGGTATCGCCCAGACCAGCATGGAAGGCATCGCGCGGCGCGCGGGCGTGGCGAAGGTGACCGTCTACAAGCGCTGGTCGTCGAAGGAGGAACTCCTCGCCGAGGCGATCGAGGCGGCACGCGAGGACATCCCGGCGATCGACGAGCAGGAGTGGAACCTCCCTCTGCCCGACCTCGTCGAGGCGATGCTGCCACGGTGGGGCGAGGCGCTCGCGAACCCGCGGTACCGGGCGCTCACCGCCCGCCTGGTCGGCGCGGGCCCCGACCATCCCGAGCTGTTGTCCGCGTACTGGCACCACCATGTCGCCCCTCGCCGCGAGCGGGCGAAAGCCGTGCTCCGCCACGCGCAGGACGTCGGTGCCCTCTCCCCGGACGCCGACCTCGACCTCCTCATCGACATGCTGATGGGCGCCATGATCCACCGCTTGGCGCTCGAACCGGACGAGTCGAGCGAGCCCGACTCCACCGCTCATGCCGACTACGTGCGGCGGCTGCTCCGGCAGGCCGGACTCTCGATCGGCGGCGGGGGCGGCGGCCGGAAGTCGGGTCGGAGTTCGAATCAGAGGTCGTAGACGGCGCCCTGCGCGACGCGCTCGACGGGACCGTCGAACACGGCCCGCGCCTCGGCCAGGATGGCGTCACCGTCCGCCCACGGCGGCAGGTGGGTGAGCAGTAGCCGTCCCACTCCCGCGCGGGCGGCCAGCGCACCCGCCTGCGTCCCGGACAGGTGCAGCGCCTCGGGACGATCGGGGCCGTCGGTCCAGCTCGCCTCGCTGAGCAGCACGTCGACGCCGTCGGCGAGCTCGTCCAGCTCGGGACAGGGGCCGGTGTCTCCCGTGTAGGCGAGGGTGACGTCGCCGTGCGTGATGCGGACCCCGAACGACTCCGTCGGGTGGGCCACGGGTACCGGCGTCACCGTGAACGGGCCGAGCCTGCGCGGCTCCCGGCTCAGGGTGTGGAAGTCGAACACGTCGGACAGGTCGGTGTCGCGGCGCTCGGCCTCGTGCGGCGCGTAGGCGTTGGCGAGCCGGCCCGGCGCCTCCGACGGCGCGTGGACGCCCAGCCTGCGCTGCCGCGGGTCGTAGGGCGGTGCCGGATGGTAGCGGCGCAGCACGGTGAGCGCGCTGAAGTCCGCGCAGTGGTCGGGATGCAGGTGCGACAACACCAGCGCGTCCAGCTCGAACGGATCGCAGACCGTCTGCAGCTGCGCGAGTGTGCCGTTTCCGAGGTCCAGCCCCAGCCGGAAGCCCTCGGCCTCCACGAGGTAGCCGGACGCGGCCGCGTCGGGGCCGGGGATGCTGCCGCAACAGCCGAGGATCGTCAGTCGCACGATCAACACCTTGCCACGAGCGGAAGCGCCGTGCCCTCCTCACGTGGCGGCGAGCACTGTCCCGAATCCCATGAACCGCCGCGCCAGTTTGGCGAACGGCTCCTGCGGGCCCGTGGCGAGGAACTCGTGTCCCGGCGGCTCGCTTCGCTCGGCGAGCAGGTCCTGCTCGGTGAGCACGCGCACGACGTCCTTCGCCGTCTCCTCCGCGCTCGACACGAGCGTGACGTCGGGCCCCATGACCGCCTGGAGCACACCGGTGAGCAGCGGATAGTGGGTGCAGCCCAGGATGAGCGTGTCGACGCCGTCGCGCAGCAGCGGTTCGAGGTAGACCTGCGCGAGGCCCAGCACCTGCCTGCCCGAGGTGTTGCCGCGCTCGACGAACTCGACGAACCGCGGGCAGGCCACACTGCTGAGCGTGACGTCGGTGGCGGCCAGCGCGTCGTCGTAGGCGCCGGACCGGACGGTGCCCTCGGTGCCGATGAGGCCCACGCGCCCGTTGCGTGTGGTCGCCGCGGCGCGCCGCGCCGCCGGGAGCACCACCTCGAAGACCGGGATGTCGTAGCGTTCCCGGGCGTCCCGCAGGCACGCGGCGGAAGCGGTGTTGCAGGCGATCACGAGGGCCTTCACGCCGTCGGCGACGAGACCGTCGAGGGCCGCGAGTGCCAGCTCGCGCACCCGCGCGATCGGCAGTGGGCCGTACGGTGCATGGCGGGTGTCGCCCACGTAGCGGAGGCGTTCGGCGGGCAGTTGGTCGGCCACGGCGCGCGCGACCGTCAACCCGCCGACTCCCGAGTCGAAGATCCCGATCGGAGCGGACTTGGAGCGGGGCGTGGTCACGCGCCGAGACTACCCGGCGGCTTCGGCGACGCCGTCGACCTCGTCGAACGGTCGGCCCGCGCCACCAGCCAGGCCGCGAGCACACCGCCCGCCGCGCCGAACAGGTGCCCCTGCCACGACACGCCGGGCGTACCCGGGAACACGCCCCAGAGCATCCCGCCCCACAACGCGAGCAACACGACCGCCACCGCGAGTTGCGCGAGACTGCGCGAGAACACCCCGCGCACGAGCAGGAACGCGAGCCAACCGAACGCCAGACCCGACGCGCCCACCGTCACGGTGTGCTCCGGCGACGTCAGCCACACGCCGAGCCCGCCCACGATCCAGATCGTGGCGGTCACCACCACCCACTGGCCGATCCCGCCCGCCATCGCGAGGAACGCGAACACGGCGACGGGCCACGTGTTGGCGAAGAGGTGCCCCCAGTCCGCGTGCAGCAGAGGCGCCCACACCACGCCGTCGAGCCCGTCGAGCGACCGCGCCTCGATGCCGTTGCGGTCGAGGTCCAGCGGCAGCACCACGTCGGCGAGCTCCACGAGATAGAGGAGCACGACGAACGACAACGACACCAGCGCCGCCGTCAGCGGCTTGCGGGGCACCACCCGCTTGGCCGTGGCGCCCTTCGGCCGAGGAGCGGGCGGAGTCGGCGAGGATGCGCTGGAGAAGTCCACATCGTGCAGGCTAACCCCGCCCCGCGGCGACGCGCCTCGGGTGAAAACCCTGAACCGTCAGGCCCAGAGCTGCCCGTCCAGCCGCTCGGCGGCCTCGTCGAGCGAACCGCTGTAGGCGCCGGTGGACAGGTACTTCCACCCCGCGTCGGCGACCACGAACGCGATGTCCGCGGTCTCGCCCCTCTTGAGCACCTTGTTGGCCACACCGAGAGCGGCGTGCAGCACGGCTCCGGTGGAGATCCCGGCGAAGATGCCTTCCTGCTCCAGCAGTTCACGCGTGCGGCGCAGCGCGTCGTACGCGCCCACGGAGTAGCGGCCGCTGAGCACGTCGGGGTCGTACAGCTCCGGCACGAACCCCTCGTCGAGGTTGCGCAGGCCGTACACGAGCTCGCCGTAACGGGGCTCGGCGGCGATCACCTGCGCGTCCGGCTTGTGTTCCCGCAGGTACCGGCCGACACCCACCAGCGTCCCCGTGGTGCCGAGCCCGCCCACGAAGTGGGTCAGCGTGGGCAGGTCCTTCAACAGCTCGGGCCCGGTGCCCTGGTAGTGCGCGTCGGCGTTGGCCGGGTTGCCGTACTGGTACAGCATCACCCAGTCCGGGTTCGCCTTCGCCAGTTCCTTCGCCCGGCGGACGGCCTCGTTGGAGCCACCCGCCGCGGGCGAGTACACGATGCGCGCGCCGTACGCCTGGAGCAGCTGCCGCCGCTCCTCCGACGTGTTCTCCGGCATCACGCACACCATGCCGTAGCCCTTGAGCTTGGCGGCCATCGCCAGCGAGATCCCGGTGTTGCCGGACGTCGGTTCGAGGATGGTGTCGCCGGGCTTGAGGATCCCGTCCCGCTCGGCGGTCTCGATCATCGCCAGCGCGGGGCGATCCTTGATCGAGCCGGTCGGGTTGCGGTCCTCCAGCTTCGCCCACAGGCGAACGTCCGGCGAGGGCGACAACCTCGGCAGACCCACCAACGGGGTGCCGCCGAGGGTGTCGAGCAGGGACTCGTACCTGGCCATGGCCGCCTACTACCGTGCGCCGCCGGCGACGGCCGGGAGGATCGTGACGGTGTCACCGTCCGACACCTCGGCGTCGAGGCCGCCTTCGAACCGGACGTCCTCGTCGTTGACGTAGACGTTGATGAACCGGTGCAGCTTGTCGTCCTTGACCAGGCGCTCCTTGATGCCACCGTAGTTGGCGTCGAGGTCGTCGATCACCTCGGCCACGGTCTTGCCGGTCACCTGAACGGTCTTCGCACCGTCGGTGTGCGTGCGCAGGATCGTGGGGATGGAGACGGTCACGGACATCGGTTACCTCCACTCGGGGTTGACGACAGAACAGACGTTCCGGAGGGCAGAGCTATTCCCGCGAGTGACTCAGCGCGCACCGTCGGCGCCGGCGGGCGGGTATTCGTCGACGATCTGCACTTCTTCCTCGGTGACCTCGCCGTCGACGATGCGGTACGACCGGAACTCGTACGTGTCCGGTTCCCGGGTCGACACCAGCACGTAGTGCGCGAACGGCTCCTGCGCCAGCTTGATGTCCGTGCGCGAGGGATAGGCCTCGGTCGCGGTGTGCGAGTGGTAGATCACCACGGGCTTCTCGTCCCGGGAGTCCATCTCCCGGTACAGCTTCAGCAGGTCACCCGAGTCGAACTCGTAGAAGGTCGGTGAGCGGGCGGCGTTGACCATGGGAATGAACCGCTCGGGACGGTCCGTGCCATCGTCCGGGCCGGCGATCACCCCACACGCCTCGTCCGGGTGGTCCCGGCGGGCATGCTCGACGATCGCGTCCACGAGATCACGGCGAATCTGGAGCACGGCGCCCATTCTACGGCCGCTTTCGAAGCCGTTCACTGACTGGGAAACCGCTGCTCAGGACTGGTGTGCGGGTTCGTCGTCGCCCGCGGCGAAGGCCACCAGCGCCGCCTCGGCCAGCGCGGTCTGACAGGTCACCAGCCACGTCAGTTCCCGGCCGCCCTTGCGCAGCGTCACCGTCGGCCAGTCCACGAGAGCGTTCCACCGCGGCCGGGACACGAACAGCGCCTGAGCGTGCCCGAGTGCGCAGAACACGTCCGGCACCGCGACCTCCGGAATCGTCACCACGGCCGGATCGTCGCCACTGTCGTGGGCGTGGACGAACAGCACGGCGGTTCGCCGGACCGCGTCGAGCACCTGGCGCCGCATCGCCACGCCGTACCGGGCGCGGAAGGCGTCACTCGCCTCGCGATCGAAGTAGGCGTCCGGGAACAAGCGGCGGTCGGGCAGGGGACGCGGCCGGCGGGCGAAGCGCCTGCGCTGCCCGGTGAGCGCGCACTCGAGATCGTCGAGCACACCGACCAGGCCGGCCGCGACCGTGCGAGACACGCCCAGCCCCACGCCCTGTCCGGCAGGCCACGCCCGGACGTACTCGCCCGTCACTCGTCCTCCTCGTCGGTCCCGGTCCGCAGCGCCACGACCGCCGCCGTCCTCGCGTCGGGGTCAGCAGGGTCGACGGGGTCGGCGGAGTCATCGAGGTCGTCTCCGACGTCGGTCTCGGCGAGCGTGGCCCGCACACCGAGCACCTGGATCTCCGCCACGACGCGCTCGGCCTCCTCGCGCGTGGCGTACGTCGCCACCCGCGCCGTCCCGTTCCGCTGCGCCTCGTCGGCCAGCGCGACCCCGCGCTGCTCGGCCACCCCGCACACGTGCTGGAGCACGAACGCCACACCGGGGAAGCGGTTGACGTCGTCGTGATGCAGGTCGACGGCCCACCCGGATCGGTCAGCCACGGTCGAACACCTCCGGCCAGACGTCGCGATAGGCGGGCAGTCCCGGCACGCCTGTCGCGGCCACCACACCGTGCACCATCGCGCGGGCGAACACCCGCGCCGCCGCAGCGCACACCCTGTCGAGCGCCGCGGCCGTTCCCGCCTCGCCCACGGGGCCCTCGACTCTCGGCAACGCCTTCTCCCCCGTGGCGAGAGCGAACACCGTGTCGCCGTCGAACATCGTGTGCGCGGGACGCACGGCCCACGCGATGCCGTCCTGCGCGGCGACGGCGAGCCGGCGACACTGCGCCTTCGACAACGCGGCGTCGACGGCCACGACACCGATCGTCGTGTTCAGCGGCGTTCCCTCCGGGGAAGAGGGTTCGCCCGGCCGATCCGGCCACCGGGACACGCCGAACTCGCCGTCGCGTCCGTGTTCGGCGGCGTAGGGAACGCCGGAGGACCGGCGCACCGCCTCACCGGACGCGTTCACCACGGCCAGGGCGCCCACGACCACCTCGCCGGACCCGTCGGGATGGGCGACGACCTCGCTGGCCGTGCCGACACCGCCCTTGAGCGAACCGGCTTGAGCACCCGCTCCCGCACCGACCGAACCCTGCCTCACCGGACCGTCGGTCGCGGCCTCGCAGGCGGCGTACCCGAACGTCCCATCCGGACGGTTGCCCCACTCGCTGCGCGGTAGATCGAAGATCACGGCGGCGGGCACGATCGGCACGACGTGCTCGGGCCGCGGGCCCACCGGGATGCCGCGATGCCGCTCGTCCAACCACCGCATCACGCCGTCCGCGGCGGCGAGCCCGAACGCACTCCCACCGGACAGACACACGGCGTCCACCGTCTGCACGAGGTTCTCCGGCTCCAGCAGATCCGTCTCCCGCGTCCCCGGCGCACCACCGCGCTGATCCACCGCGCCAACGGTGCCCTCCGGCGGCAACACCACCGTGGTCCCGGACGACCAGCCGTCGCCGATGCGGTCGTGGTGACCCACCCGGATCCCGCCCACGTCGGTGATCGAATTGGACCGCTCCGTCGTCACCGGCCCCGCCTCACTCGGTGAGCGCCTGCACGAGCGTGTCCTGCACCCACGTCACCCAGTGGTAGACGCCCAGGTGCGGGGCGCGCGGATCGTCCTCCGGCAGCTCCTCGGGCATGTCCTCGGTGACATCGAGCGCGGTGCCGAGCGCGAGCCGCACGTCGTTCAACGCCGCCAGCCACGCGTCGGCCTGCTCGAACGTGAGCCGCACGTCGCCCCCGCGCGGCGGCATGGTCTGCAGCACCACGCGCGCCGCGCTGATCTTCGCGTCCAGCAGCGCGGGCTCGTGCAGCGACCGCAACGCCGCGGCGGAGTCGAGGGACTCCTTCGACGGGTTGTCCGGATCGAGCCGATGGAAGTCGGGCAGCAACCGGCCGAGCACCGGGTCGTCCGGCCCCTCGGAGGGACCGGTGCGGATACCGGTCAGCTCGGCGAGCTCGTCCTTCGGAGCCTCGTCGGCGCGCGCCGTCAGCATGTCCTCGACCTGGCTCACCAGGCCGCGCACCACGGCGGCTTCCTGCTGCTCGAAACCGCCGACCAACGTGCCGCCCTTGCGGCGCCATTCCCTCACGTCTGTTCCATGGTCGCCCACAGGCCCGCCGCGTGGAGTTTCGCGACGTCGCCTTCCACCTTCTCCTTCGTTCCCGACGACACGACGGCCCGACCCTTGTGGTGAACGTCGAGCATCAGCTTCGTGGCGTGGTCCCTGCTGTACCCGAAGATCCGCTGGAACACGTAGGTCACGTAGGACATCAGGTTGACCGGGTCGTTCCACACGATCGTCTGCCACGGTCGGTCCTCGGCGCCGAGATCCGCACCGAGTGTTTCTTCGGCCTCGACGGGCGTGGTCATGTCCCCATGGTGTCACGCGGCACAGTCGCGAGGTGCCGCAGGTAGGCCACGCGGGTGAGCACGCACGTCCGCGCGTGTCGCGCAGGCGGCCCACCCTGGCCGTGGCCGGTCGCGTGGCGAATAATCTTGCGGCATGTCCTCCTCGGCGAGCGGGAACAGCACCGCGCTGTTCACCGACCACTACGAGCTGACGATGCTTTCGAGCGCGCTCCGCGACGGCACGGGCGACCGGAACTGCGTGTTCGAGGTCTTCGCCCGCAGACTGCCCGCCGGGCGGCGCTACGGCGTCGTCGCCGGAACACAACGCGTCCTCGACGCGATCGCCGACTTCCGGTTCACCGAGTCCGAACTGGCTCAGCTGGAGCAGACGGCCGTCGTCGACTCGACGACCCTCGACTGGCTGGCGGACTACCGCTTCACCGGCGACATCGACGGCTACGCCGAGGGCGAGCTGTACTTCCCCGGCTCGCCGATCCTCACCGTGCGGGGCACCTTCGCCGAGAGCGTGCTCCTGGAGACCGTCGTGCTCTCGATCCTCAACCACGACAGCGCGATCGCCTCCGCCGCCGCCCGCATGTCGGGCGCCGCCAACGGCCGCCCGATCATCGAGATGGGCGGCCGGCGCACGCACGAACACGCCGCCGTCGCCGCCGCCCGCGCCTCCTACCTCGCGGGTTTCGCCACCACGTCGAACCTCGAAGCCGGGCGCCGCTACGGCATTCCCACCCGGGGCACGGTGGCCCACGCGTTCATGCTTCTGCACGACACCGAGGAAGCCGCGTTCCGCGCGCAGGTGGACCAGATGGGCACCGACACCACCCTGCTCGTGGACACCTACGACATCACCAAGGGCATCGACACCGCCGTACGGGTGGCCGGACCGGAACTCGGCGCCATCCGCATCGACTCCGGCGACGTGGGTGTGCTCGCCCGCCAGGCCCGCGAACAGCTCGACGCGCTCGGGGCCAAGGACACCCGGATCGTCGTCTCCGGCGACCTGGACGAACACGCGATCGCCGCCCTGCGGGCCGAACCCGTCGACGCCTACGGCGTGGGCACCTCCGTGGTCACCGGCTCCGGAGCCCCGACGGCGGGCATGGTCTACAAACTGGTCGAGGTGGACGGTCGGCCCGTCGCCAAGCGCAGTGAGCACAAGGCGTCCCGCGGGGGCCGCAAGGCCGCGCTGCGCCGCCACAAGCCCACGGGAACCGCGCTCGAAGAGATCGTCTACCCGACCGCGAACCCGCCCGAGCCCGAGGAGCACGACCGGGAACTGCACATCCCCCTGCTGCGTGCTGGACAACCGGTGGACGACCTGCCCACCCTGGAAGACGCACGGCAACGCCTGCGCCGCGGGCTCGTGAGCCTGCCGTGGGAAGGGCTGAAGTTGTCCAGCGGCGATCCCGCCATTCCCACGACCTTCCTGTAGAAGGCACGCCGCGTCGATCCCGGAGGTGAACATGGCTACCGCACTGATCGTGGTGGACGTGCAGAACGACTTCTGCGAGGGAGGCTCGCTCGCGGTCGCCGGCGGAACCGCTGTCGCCGAGGCCATCTCGACCTACCTGCGCAGCGACGACGCCACGTACGACCACGTGGTCGCCACCCGCGACTACCACATCGACCCCGGTGAGCACTTCAGCGACGAACCCGACTTCGTGCGCTCCTGGCCCCGGCACTGCGAGGCCGACACGCCGGGCGCCGCGTTCCACCCCCGGCTGGACGTCGCGCCCATCACCGCCGTCTTCTCGAAGGGCCACTACAGCCACGGCTACTCCGGGTTCGAGGGCGCGACCGACACCGGTGACGAACTCGTCGACTGGCTGCGGGCCCGCGACGTGACCGACGTGGACGTCGTCGGCATCGCCACCGACCACTGCGTCCGCGCCACGTCGCTCGACGCCGCCCGGCACGGCTTCTCGGTGCGCGTTCTCGCCGACCTCACCGCGGGCGTCTCGAAGTCCACTGTGGACAGCGCGCTCACGGAGCTGCGCGACGCCGGGGTCGACGTCGTCGGCAGTCCGAAGGTGGGTTCGTGACCGGTACCGGGCTGCTGGCCTTCGGCGAGGCCCTCGCGGTGTTCAGCACCCAGGAAGGCAAACTCCGCCACGCCACCACCGTCGACGTCGGCATCGCGGGCACGGAGGCGATGGTGGCCATCGGGGTGTCTCGGCTGGGCACGCCCGCCGCGTGGGCGGGCCGGCTCGGAGCCGACGAACCGGGCGCACTCGTGCTGGCCCGGCTCCGGGAGGAGGGCGTCGACACCTCGGGTGTGCGCACCGACCGCCAGGCACCGACCGGGCTGATGATCAAGGACTTCCGCAACCCCGACGCCACGCGCTCCGCCTACTACCGGCACGGCAGCGCGGGAACCCGGCTGTCCCCCGAGGACATCCCGGAGGACCACATCCGCGCCGCCGGGGTGCTGCACCTCAGCGGACTCACCCCCGGACTGTCGGACTCGGCGGCCAAGACGATGTTCGTGGCGGCCGAGTTCGCGCGCGACGAGGGTGTGCCGGTGTCGATCGACATCGACTACACCCACGCCCTCTGGTACCCGGAGGACGCGGCCGACATCCTGTACGACCTCGTGTCGCTGTGCGACATCGTGTTCGCCGGGGAGGACGCGGCGCGGCTGCTCGGCCTCGACGGCGATCCGCAGGAGCTCGCCGCCGGGCTGTCGGAGCTCGGGCCGGAACAGGTGATCATCGAGCTCGGGCCGCGCGGCGCCGTGGCCGAGCTGCACGGGTCGCGCTACGACGTGCCGAGCTATCCGGTGCGGTCGGTGGACAACGAGGGCGCCGACGACGCGTTCGTCGCGGGTTTCCTGGCCGAGTTCCTCGCCGGAAGCCCGCCCGACCGCCGCCTGCGCACGGCCGCCGCCTGCCGCGCGTTCGCGCTGACCGTCCCCGGTGAGACCACGGGCCTGCCCGACCGCGAGGAACTCCGCCAACTCACCCGCCCCCGCTGACCAACCCACCGCCGTGTCCGCGGTCTGCGCACGCGTGTCCGCGGTTTGCGCACGCGTGTTCGCACTTCGTGGACACGGCCGTTCCCCGGCCGGATGAGCCTGCGCACGCGAACTGCGGACACACGTTCGGAAACTGCAGACACCCGTACGGGAAGCGCGGACACGATGTGGCGGTGGTGCGGCGGGCACGACAGAGGTGGGCGGTAACGTTGCGGGTCGTGACCGGTGCCCGATCGGAGCTTCCCAGCGTCCGCGAACTTCTCACCCACGCCGTCGCCGCGGTCGGCGGAACCGAGCGAGACGGCCAGGTCCGCATGGCCGACGCCGTGGACCACGCCATCCGCACCGGCGAACACCTCGCCGTGCAGGCCGGGACGGGGACCGGGAAATCACTCGCCTACCTCGTGCCCGCCATCCGTCACGCCGTCGAGTCCGAGACCACGGTCGTGGTGTCCACGGCCACGATCGCGTTGCAACGCCAGCTCGTCGACCGCGACCTGCCGCGGCTGGCCAAGGCACTGAAGAAGCCGCTCGGCGCGGAACCGACGTTCGCGATCCTCAAGGGCCGGCGCAACTACCTGTGCCTGCACCGCGTGCACACCGGCGTGGAGGACGAGCCCGAGGACACCGCGCTGTTCGACCAGTTCGCCGTCTCCCGGCTCGGTCGGGAGGTGAAACGGCTCCACGAGTGGTCGTCGGACACCGAGACCGGCGACCGCGACGAGCTGGTCCCGGGCGTGTCCGAGCAGGCGTGGCGGCAGGTGTCGGTGACGGCGAAGGAGTGTCTGGGCGCGGGCCGCTGCCCCGTCGGCGACGACTGCTTCGCCGAGGTCGCCCGAGGGGAGGCCGGACGGGCGAACATCGTGGTCACCAACCACGCGCTGCTGGCCATCGACGCGTTGCAGGAGTACCAGGTCCTGCCCGATCACGACGTCACGATCATCGACGAGGCCCACGAGCTGGTCGACCGCGTGACGTCCGCCGCGACGGCCGACCTCTCCCCCGCCATGATCTCGACGGCCACGCGGCGCTGCGCCCGGCTCATCGACGCCGACATCGCGGATCGTCTCCTGGAGACGGGCGAGGGCCTGTCGCTGATGCTCGAGGACGCCCCGGTGGGCCGGTTGGACACGCTCCCCGAGGCACTGGGCGCAGCGGTCGTCGCCGTGCGCGACGCCGCCCACGCGTGTCTGACGGCGCTGGGCTCCGACCGCCGCGAGGACCCGGAGGAGGCCACCAAGCGCAAGCTCGCCCGTTCCGCGCTGGACGACGTCCACGACACGGCGGTCCGGCTGCTGGAGGCATTCGACGAGGATCTCGCCGACCGCAAGGACGTGGTCTGGTCCACCGGCGACCGGTACTCCGCCAACCCGCGACCGCCCGCGCTGCACGTCGCTCCGCTGGGCGTCGGCGGGCTGCTGCGCGAGCGAGTGTTCGGCACGAGCACCACGGTGCTCACGTCAGCGACGCTGGCGCTCGGCGGCACGTTCGACACGCTCGCCCGCCAGTGGGGCCTACCGCCTTCCCCCGAACGCGCCGAGAAGGCGGCGGGCACGGCGACGGACAAGGCCCCGCCCTCCGACACCGACACCGGCCCCCGCTGGACGGGGCTCGACGTCGGGTCACCGTTCGACTACCGCCGGAACGGCATCCTGTACGTCGCCAAGCACCTGCCGCCGCCGGGGCGCGACGGACTCGGCGAGGCCACGCTCGACGAGATCGCCGAGCTCATCGAGGCGGCGGGCGGACGCACCCTCGGACTGTTCTCGTCGATGCGTGCCGCCAAGCAGGCCACCGAAGAACTCCGCGAGCGACTCGGCCATCCGATCCTGTGCCAGGGTGACGACTCGACGTCGCTGCTGGTCAACAAGTTCGCCGAGGACACCCGCACGTGCCTGTTCGGCACGTTGTCACTGTGGCAGGGCGTCGACGTCCCCGGACCGTCGCTGTCGCTCGTCATCGTGGATCGTCTCCCGTTCCCGCGGCCGGACGATCCCGTGGCGTCGGCGCGCCAGCGCGCGGTCGAGGCGCGTGGTGGCAACGGCTTCCTCACCGTGGCCGCCACCCACGCGGCGCTCCTGCTGGCCCAGGGAGTCGGCAGGCTGCACCGCTCGACGAGCGACCGCGGCGTGGTCGCCGTGCTGGACTCGCGGCTGGCCACCGCCCGCTACGGCGGTTTCCTGCGCGCCTCCCTGCCACCGCTGTGGCCGACGCAACGACCCGACGTCGTCCGCGACGCCCTGCGCCGACTCGACGCCGCCGCCCCCGCCTGAGCACACGGGGCGGAGGGACTACGGTGGACGCCAACCCGACACCGAGGGAGATGTCGTTGCCGTCCGATTCGTCCAGCGCCCGTTCCCGCTCTATCAGCGTCGACGACGTCGGTGTTCGCCGCCTGTTGGCGGACGGTTCCGAGGAGTCGATCACGTGGGCCGATCTGGCCGCCGTCGTCGTGAGGGTGATCCCCGAGGGGCCGTGGAAGGAGGACGTCTTCCTCATGCTGGCCGCCTCCGACGGCACCGGGACGGCGGTGCCGAGTGGCGATCCGGCCGCCGACGCGCTGATCGAACGGCTCCAGACGCTGCCGGGATTCGACCACGACATGTTCGTGGAGGCGATGACGACCGACGCGGACAAGGCGTACGTCGTGTGGAAGGCGAGCTAGGGCCCCGCGCTACGGTCGCGCCTTCGCCACGACGGTCACGGTGCCCGGCTCGACCTCGGTGAACCCGGCGTCGCGGACGGCCACCAACCCGTGCTCGTCCCACGCCTCGTGGGGCCGGGCGAGCGCGTCCGTCGCCCGCGTCCACCCGTCCCGGTCGGCCACCCGCACGGAACAGCGGTAGCCCTCGTCCGCCCAAGCGGTGAGTTCGGCCTGGTCGAGCAGCGCGGCGAGCAGCATGGTCCCGTGCCCGACCTGTGCGGCGGCTTTGCCGGCCGACATCGTCACGTCGGGATTGAGCAGCAGTACGGGACGGTCGTCGGGCGCCGGACCGGGTTCGTCGAACGGCACGTCGCTGCCGGAGATCTGCAGCCGGGACACCTCCTTCGGGAGGTCACCCACCCGGCACGGCAGCAGCGCCCGAACCTGCGCGCCGTCCACGTCCACCGTCACCCCGGGCAGATCCTGCACGGCCTCCCAGTGCGCGCCCCGGGCGCGGCGGGCGACCTTGCGGATGTGCCCCGACGTCCACGAGAGCAGTGCCTCGTACCAGGGGCCGCCGGGACGCGCGTCGTCGTGCAGGCACACCGCGAGAGCGGCACTGGCCGCGGCTTCGAGCAGCGGCGTCCGCGACGGCGGCGCCGCCTTCTCCAGGCGAAGCACCACCGGCATCGCCCACACCTGCTCGGGCGGAACGTCGCGGTCGGCGGTGCGTTCGGCGGGAAGACCGAGCCACCACGCATAGCGCGCGGCGACGGGTACCAGCACCGAAGGGCCGGGTGTCGCGGTCATGGCCGCAGCAGGGGTAGGCCGTCGGCGACGTCGGCCGCCTCCACCTCGGCGCGCGTCACGCCGAGCATGAACAGCACCGCGTCCAGATACGGATGCGACAGCGCGGCGTCCGCGACCTCGCGCAGGGCGGGCTTGGCGTTGAACGCGATGCCCATGCCCGCGGTGGTCAGCATGTCGATGTCGTTGGCGCCGTCGCCCACGGCGACGCACTGTTCGAGGGGAATCCCGTAGCCCGCGGCGTAGAGCTTCAACGCCTCCGCCTTCGCCTCGCGGTCCACGATGTCGCCGACGACCCGGCCGGTGAGCGTGCCGTCCACGATCTCCAGCTCGTTGGCGACCGCGAAGTCGAGCCCGAGTTCGGTGACCAGCCCGTCGATGATGCGGCTGAACCCGCCGGACACCACACCGCAGCGGAAACCGAGCCGCTTGAGTGTCCGCACCGTGGTCCGCGCGCCCGGGGTGAGTTCGATCTTCGCGGCCACGTCGTCGAGGACCGACTCGGGAAGCCCCTTCAACAGGGCAACGCGCTGCTTCAGCGACTCGGCGAAGTTGAGTTCGCCCCGCATGGCCGCGGAGGTGATCTCCCTGACCTCGTCCTCGACACCCGCGTGGGCGGCCAGCATCTCGATGACCTCGCCCTGGATGAGGGTCGAGTCGACGTCGAACACCACGAGCCTCTTCGCCCGCCGCGTCAGGCCGGTCCGCTCGATCGACACGTCGAGCCCGCCGCGTGCTCCGACGTCGGCGAGCAGCGTACGCAGCTCGCTGTCCGACTCGGGCGTGTCGTCCTCCGCCGAGACGTACAACTCCAGGCCCGTGACGGGATAGTCCGCGATGCTCCGGATCGTGTCGATGTTGACGTTCAGGCTCGCGAGCCTGCGAGCGACCTGGGTGAAGGCCTGAGCCGTGATCGGCCTGCCGAGCAACACCAGCACGTGCGTCGACTCGCGCCGGGCCGGGGCGAACGGATCGGAGCCGATGGCGTCCCCGATCCGGACGTCCACGTTCATCGACACGGTCGCCATGGCCTGCTCGACCATCTCCTGCAGACCCTCGGGATCCGACTCGACGGAGACGAGCACACCGAGCACGAGCTGCCCGCGGATGACGACCTGCTCGATGTCGAGTACCTCGACACCCTGGCGGGTCAACGCCGCGAACAGAACCGAGGAGACGCCCGGCTTGTCCGGCCCGGTCGCGGTGATCAAGACTGGCGTGGGACTCACTGCGTCTCCCTCGGCTCCGGCGCCGTGGACCGGGAGAACCCGGTCACTGTTCGCTTGCGTTGTCCTTGTCGCGGTCACCCGGCATCGCGGCCGCGGTCACAAGCTCGGACGGCGCGTCCTTCGCGTCCTTGTGCGGCAGCGGCTTACCGGTGAAGGTCATGTGACCCTCGTTGCGCATGCGCTCGACCATGTGCGGGTAGTGCAGCTCGAACGCGGGCCGCTCGGAACGGATCCGGGGCAGCTCGGTGAAGTTGTGCCGCGGGGGCGGGCAGCTGGTGGCCCACTCGAGCGAGTTGCCGTAGCCCCACGGGTCGTCCACCGTCACGATCTCGCCGTAGCGGTAGCTCTTGAACACGTTCCAGATGAACGGCAGCGTCGAGGCACCCAGGATGTACGCACCGATCGTCGAGATCACGTTCAGCGTCGTGAACCCGTCGGTCGCGAGGTAGTCCACGTACCGGCGCGGCATGCCCTCGTTGCCCAGCCAGTGCTGCACCAGGAACGTGAGGTGGAAGCCGAGGAACGTCAGCCAGAAGTGCAGCTTGGCCAGCGGCTCGTCCATCATCCGGCCGGTCATCTTCGGGAACCAGAAGTAGATGCCGGCGAACGTGGCGAACACGATCGTGCCGTAGAGCACGTAGTGGAAGTGCGCGACCACGAAGTAGCTGTCGGAGACGTGGAAGTCGATCGACGGCGCCGCCAGCAGAACACCGGTCAGACCACCGAAGAGGAAGGTGACCATGAAGCCGATGACGAAGAGCATCGGCGACTCGAAGCTCAGCTGACCCTTCCACATCGTGCCGACCCAGTTGAAGAACTTCACACCGGTCGGAACGGCGATCAGGAAGGTCATGAAGGCGAAGAACGGCAGCAGCACCGCACCGGTCGCGTACATGTGGTGCGCCCAGACCGACACGGACAGGGCGGCGATGGACAGCGTGGCCCAGACCAGGCCCTTGTAACCGAAGATCGGCTTACGGGCGAACACCGGGATGATCTCCGACGCGATACCGAAGAACGGCAGCGCCACGATGTACACCTCGGGGTGCCCGAAGAACCAGAACATGTGCTGCCACAGGATCACGCCGCCGTTGGCCGGGTCGAAGACGTGGCCGCCCAGCTGCCGGTCGTAGAGCAGACCCACGAGCGCAGCGGTCAGGATCGGGAACGCGAGCAGCACCAGGAGGCTGGTGATCAGGATGTTCCACGTGAAGATGGGCATCCGCCACATCGTCATGCCGGGCGCGCGGAGGCAGACCACGGTCGTGATCATGTTGACCGCACCGAGGATGGTGCCCAGACCACTGACGATCAGACCGGCGAGCCACAGGTCCGCACCGATGCCGGGCGAGTAGATGGCGCTCGACAGCGGCGTGTAGGCGAACCAGCCGAAGTCGGCGGCACCGCCCGGCGTGATGAAGCCCGCCATGGAGGTCAGCCCGCCGAACAGGTACAGCCAGTACGAGAAGGCGTTCAACCGCGGGAACGCGACGTCCGGCGAACCGATCTGCAGCGGCAGGATGTAGTTCGCGAACCCGAAGACGATCGGCGTCGCGTAGAACAGCAGCATCACCGTGCCGTGCATGGTGAACAGCTGGTTGTACTGCTCCTGCGAGAGGAACTGCTGACCCGGGACCGCGAGCTCCGTACGGATCAGCATCGCCATCGCGCCGCCGGCCATGAAGAACGCGAACGCGGTCACCATGTACATGATGCCGAGCTGCTTGTGGTCCGTCGTGCGGAAGAACCGCAACAATGACGATCCCTTCACCGACTCTCGCGTCGGGTACGGACGCGTTGCGATCGGCTGGGGCGCTACGGCCGTCACTGAAGCCTCCTGCACTCGAAACCCCGCGAACCTTGCTGTCGCCACGGGCGGGGACCCACGTTGGCTAAGGGGGATCGTATCCCTCTCGCATCCGGGGTTCGCGCACCGGGAGCACAGATCACGTTCCGGCCCGGGGCAACCACGGCGCGCGCACCGGCACCCGAGGTGCCCGGAGTCGGAAAACCGCAGGTGACCGGCCATGTCTCAGCTCACACGATCACTGACTGAGACGCTGTTGGCTGCGTCACTCCCCTCTCAGCCGAGCACCCGCGACACCGCGTCGACCACCGGTTCCGGGGCTTCGAGGGGGATCAGATGACCGGCTTCAGGCACCACGACGAGCTCCGCGTTCGGCACCGTGTCGGCAAGATCACGCAGTACCTCCGGCGGCATCACCGCGTCCTCCTCCCCGGCGACCACCACGGTGGGCACGTCGACGGTGCGGAGCACGTCGGTGGAGTCCGGCCGCGCGGCCATCGCCCGCTGCGCCCACGCCACACCGGCCGGAGGCTGCCCGTCGACGATCTCGCGCACCCGCTCGACCACCTCGGGACGACGGCGGCGTGTGGTCTCCCCCAGCAGCGTGGGCAACATCTCGTCGGCGAGCCACCCCGCCGTTCCCTCGGTCTCGGCGCGCCGAGCGACGTTCAGCCTGTTCTCCCTCGCCTCGGGGGTGTCGGCGGTGGCCTTGGTGCCGATGAACGCGAGACCGCCGATCCGTTCGGGCGCGAGCCGCAGCAGGGCCATCGCGACGTAGCCGCCCATCGAGCTTCCTCCGACGACGACCTTGTCCAGCTCCAGCCGGTCGAGCAGCGCCACCACGTCGCGGGCCGCGTGGTCGAGGCTGGGCGCGGCGGTGCCGCCCTCGGGCAGCGGGGTCCGCCCGAGCCCTCGCTGGTCCGGCGTGATCAGCCGGGTGCGTTCGGAGAGCGGCGCGCGGACGGAGTCCCACATTCGCGCGTCGAGCGGGTAGGCGTGCAACAAGACCAGTGGCAGAGACGACATGTCCCCCATTGTCGGAGGAAGGCACTAGATTCGCGGGTATGACACGGCTGGGGCCTGTGCGGACGCGGCGGCTGCTGCTGCGGCCGTTGAGCGACGACGACCTGCCCGCCGTGATCGGGCTGCAGTCCGCGAAGGCCACCCACCCGCACGAGCCGGCTCCGGCGACGCCGACGGAGGCGCGCATCCAGTTCGAGACGTGGCGGCAACACTGGATCGACCACGGCTTCGGCTACGTGGTCGTCGAACACGCGGACGGGTTCATCGGTGTGGGCGGGCTCCAGAACAGCGAGCTCCACGGCGAGTCGGTGCTCAACCTCTTCTACCGCTTCCGCCCGGACGCGTGGGGCCACGGCTACGCGTCGGAGATGGCGAGCGCCGTGCTCGCCTGGGCGGCGCGCGAGATCCCGGAGAAGCCGGTGGTGATCGTCACGAACGTCAGCAACACCGCCGCGCGGAGGGTGGCGGAGAAGCTGGCGTTCTCGGAGTACCGGCGGGATCTCTACCGCGGCACGCCCGCGGTGTACTACCGCAGGTCGGCCCGAAGCGACGGGTGAGCGTTCACCAACGACGTCGGGTCGGTCCCCGACGGGTGCGCGCCTGCCAGCAGCCGCGGTGCCAGTGGCGCCGCTCGGTGACCGAGCCGTACTCGTCCGCGGGCCAGGCCACGACGTGCGCGACTCCGGGCTGGATCTCGTGGTCGCAGCCCGGACACCGGTACGTCTTCGTGGCCTGTGCGCCGGGCACCGAACGCACCACCCAGTCACCGTCGGGGCCGGACTCCGATCGTGCCCAGCCCGCGGACGAACCCACTCGGGGCTCGATCCGGCGCGCGCGGTTACGGCGAGGCATGACTCCACGGTACCGGCGGGCCGCACGGTCCCCGAGCCACGCCGCCCCGTCGTGCGTCAGTCGTTGACGGCCAGCGCGAACGGCACGAGTTGTTCGGCGGACGACAGCGACCCGTGCTGACCGACGAGCGCGGACTCCCGGGGCTCGTGCACCCGGCGCACCATCCCCGACCGGCCGCGCGCGGCCGCCACGACGTCGCCGATGCGCGGCAGCACCCGGTCGGCGACCACGGGCCCGAACCAGCCCGCCTCCACGGCCTGCGCCCGGGGCAGCACCCAGGCGCGCTCGCCGAGAATCTCCCGCCACGCCGCCAGCACGTCGTCCACGGCACCGTCCTCGACGTACACGTGCCGGGCCCGGGCCTCCCCCGCCAGCGCGCGCACGCCGTCCGTCAGGGCGGGTTCGGCGTCGAGGTCCACGACGCTGTCGTCGAGGGTGACCATGCCGTGGTCGGCCACGACGGCCAGCGCCGCGCCCCGCGGAAGGGCCTCGATCAGCGACTCCACCAGGCGATCGACCTGCCGCAGCTGCATCCGCCACGGGCTCGACCCGGGGCCGTGGAGGTGCCCCATCAGGTCCAGATCACCGTGGTAGGCGTAACAGAAGCTGCCCGCCGGGGCGAGCGCCGCGGGCACGGCCGCCGCGAGGTCGCCCAGCGCGAGCGTCCCGACGTACCTCCCGCCCGAGAGCACGGCCCGTGTCAGCGGTGTGTCGGCGAACTGCGCGGACGACACCACCGTGCTGTTCAGCCCCGCCTGCGCGGCCCGGGCGAACACCGTGGGCAGGCGTTGCACCTCGTCCGGAGACACGAGCGCGTGCAGGTCTTCGCCGTCGGGGTGCCTGCGCCAGCGCAACGCGTTGAGGACCCCCACGCCCGGCAGGTCGAACGTGTACCCCACGAAGCCGTGCTCGCCCGAGGCGACACCGGTGCCGATGGCCGCGAGCCCCGCGGCCGTGGTGGCCGGGTATCCGACGCGCAGCGGCCGGCGCGGCACCTGTGACAGCACCGGGGCGTCGTCGGCGTGGGCGGCGAGCAGGTCCCATCCCAGGCCGTCGACCAACAGCACCGCCACCCGCGTGCGCGGACCGAAGCCGAGCGTGTCAGCGAAGGGCGCGACTCCCAGCGCGGACAGCGCCGACGGAGTCACCTCGGCCAGCAGGGGGGTCTCGGCGTCGAGCACGGGCGTGTCCACCGCGCCAGCCTCCCACGAAGTCGCGGGGACACGCGATAATCGGAGCCATGCCGACCTACGCCTATCGCTGTCGCGTGTGTGCCGACTCCTTCGAGCTGCACCGTCCCATGAGCGAGTCCGGTGCTCCCGCGCCCTGCCCGCGGGGACACGACGACACTGTGAAGCTGCTGACCACGGTGGCGCTGACCGGCTCGGCGCAGGCTCCCGCCCCGTCGGGCGGCGGCTGCTGCGGTGGCGCCTGCGGCTGCGGCTGACGGCGCGGCGCCCGGCGAGCGACGTCAGCCCTCACCCTCGTACTCGGGCAGCCGGGGCCAGACGAGCTCGGCCAGTTCGGTGGCCTTGTCGCAGGCCGCGGTCTCGGCGTAGACGTAGAGACTCACGACCTCCCAGTCGGTGGGCACCTCGGCGGGCACGCGCATGTGCGGGGTGTCGATCACGCACTGCCCCTCGCTGACGAAGGAGCGTGTCGGTCTCCCGCCGAGGGTGTCGTCGTAGTGATCGGAGACGAGGGGACCGAAGTGGACCACCTCGAAGTCGAGGTCCACGCCCGCGTACGGCTCCCCGAGCCACCACCACGAACACCCACCGCCCCCGATGGCGTCCTCGAAGAGCACGCTGTCCACCCGCAGCACGTCGGCTGCCTCGTCCATCGTGAGCAGGGAGCACGGCGCCAGCTCGGCGAGCGACCCGTCCGCGAAGGTCATCACCTCGCGGGTCCCGGAGGAGAAGACGAGCTGCTGCACGCCGTCGGTGACGAGATCGGCCACGGTGCACATCTCGGCGTCGCCCGCGTCGCCCGCGATGTCGCCGTACGACTGGTACGCCGCGATCTCGAGGCCCACCTCGTCGGAGAAGACGAGCTGCTGCCAGCAGGCCCACTCGTCCTCGAAGTGTCGGCGGGTGACCGAACGCGCGAGCTTCGTCGACTCGTCGGCCTGGACGAACGGCGTGGCCCAGTGGAGGTCTCCGATCGACACGGCCAACCCGGCCGTTCCGATCTCGACCTCGGCGTCGCACCGGAGGAACCCGGATGTCGTGCGCTCGACCGACGCGCCGGCCTCCCGGAGCCGCCGGGTGTCGAGCAGGCTGCAGAAGTCCACCGTGTCGAGGTCACCGAGTGCCGCCGTGCTCGTCAACGGCGGCACGTCGGCGGCGTCGGCCACACCGTCGACGGTCGGCGCGCACGAGGTCAGGAGCAGAGCCAGGACGAAGAGGACTCCGAGGCGTTGACTGGACACAGGAGACACATCGTCGTCCGGCCCCTCGGCGTCACCCGTTCGGTCGACTCGTGATCAGGACGTGAGCAAGTCGTGGCCTGGCCGTCAGCGCGCGGGCAGTTTCTCCCACGCCGCCGCGGCCAGCCCCCAGAGTGTTCTCATTCAACCCTCGTCGAAATGTCGTTTCGCCAGCGCCTCGATCCGGTCGACCGCTTCCTGAGCCTGCGGCCCCGAGGCCTCCACGACGACCCGGTCGCCCTGGCGCGCACCCAGCGACATGATCGCGAGCACGCTGTGGCCGTCGGCCTCGTCAGCACCGAAGCGTATCCGCACGTCGGCGTCGACCCCTGCGATGGCCCGCACCAGCAATGCCGCGGGTCGCGCGTGCAGTCCGGCCTCGTTCTCCAGCACGAACTCGGTCCGCACCGCGCCGGCCTCGACCGCGGCAGCCTCCTCCGCTGCCGTGGCCTCGCCACCGCCCCGGGCCTCCATCGCGGCCTGTGCGACCGCGGCCCGGTCGGCGCCACCCTGCGCGGCCACGGCCGCGGCCACGGCACCTTCCACGAGGGGAGCGTCCACCACCACGGCGGTACCGGGGTCGTCGAGGGTCTCCACGACCATTTCGGCCGTCATCTGCGCACTGCCGAGGTCGTAGAGCACGACGGCTCCCGCACCGGAGTTCGCGCGCTCGACCGCGGCGGACACGGCGTCGTAGTCGGTGCCGATCCCGCCGTCGGCCGCTCCGCCCGCGGGCACGACCGTGACCTCCGGGGCCATCTGCGCGGCCACCTCGACGATCCCCTCGGCGAGCTTGGCGCTGTGGGACACGACGACCAGTCCGACCCTCATCGCGCCGCCTCGGCGAACGTCCGCAACAACAGGGCGGTGGACCGAGCGCCCGGGTCGAGGTGCCCGACGCTGCGTTCACCGAGGTAGGAGGCCCGGCCCTTCCTGGCCACGAGCGGCGTCGTGGAGTTCGCTCCCTCGTCGGCCGCGTCCGCCGCGGCGGCCAGCACCTCCGCCACGTCGTCGGCGTCGACCCGGTCGGCGGCCTCCACGGCGGGCGCCAACGCGTCGACCATCGTGGCGTCACCCACCTCGGCCTTACCGCGCGCCACCACGCCGTCGAGGCCGGCTCGCAGCGCCTTCTTCACCGCGGCCGCGTCCAACTCCTGTTCCTGCCCCAGCGCCGTGGCCGCCCGGAGCAACGCGGTGCCGTACAGCGGTCCCGCGGCCCCGCCCACCTTCGAGATGAGCGTGGTGGCGGCCAGCTTCAGCACCGCACCCGGCGTTTCGGGCACCGCCTCGGCCAGCGAGGCCGTCAGGGCGGTGAACCCGCGGTGCATGTTCTCGCCGTGGTCACCGTCCCCGATGGGCCGATCGAGGTCGGTCAGCTCGCTCTTGTGTTCGGCGACCGTCTCGGCCGCGGCACGCAACGCCGCCGCCACGTCCTCCGCGGTGCACCCCATCACATCCCCCAACGCAGAGCCGGGGTCCTGACGGGGGCGTCCCACAACTCGGTCAGCCGGTCGTCCATCCGCAGGATCGTGAGGCTGATGCCCTGCATCTCCAGACTCGTGATGTAGGGGCCGACGAGCCTGCGCACCACGGTGACGCCCCGGTCGGCGAGCGCGCGCTCGGCGATGCCGTGAGCGAGGTAGGTCTCCAGCAGCGGGGTCCCACCCATCGAGTTGGTGAACAGCAGCACGTCGTCCCCGCGCTCCAGCGGGAAGTCCTCCGCCACCGCCGACACCATCCGCTCCACGAGCTCCGACGCGGGTTCCACCCGACGCCGCTCGCGACCCGGCTCCCCGTGGATGCCGATGCCGAACTCCACCTCGTCGTCCCCGAGTTCGAAGCTCGGTTCACCGACGTGGGGCACGGTCGGCGCGGTCAGCGCCACGCCGATCGACCGCACGCGCTCCACCACGCTGCGGGCCACGGACTCCACGGTGTCGAGGTCGTCGCCGCGTTCGGCCGCCGCCCCGACGATCTTCTCCAGGAGGACGGTGCCACCCACACCGCGACGTCCCGCCGTGAAGGTGGAGTCCGCCACCGCCACGTCGTCGTCGATGACCACCGTGCGGACGTCGAGCCCCTCCGCGGACGCCAGCTCGGCGGCGGTCTCGAAGTTCAACACGTCGCCGGTGTAGTTCTTCACCAGCAGCAGGGCACCCGCGTCACCGGTCGTGGCGGAGATCGCCGCCTGCACCCCGTCGGGAGTCGGCGAGGTGAACACCGCGCCCGGCACGGCCCCGTGCAGCATGCCCGGGCCGACGAATCCGACGTGCAGCGGTTCGTGCCCCGATCCGCCACCGGAAATGACCGACACCCCGCTCGCGGGCGAATCCGCCCGCACCACGATGTCGGGGTCGTACTCCACGCGCACCAGATCGGCGTGGGCGGCGGCGAGACCCGCCAGTGAGTCGGCGACCACCGTCGCCGGATCGTTGATGATCTTTTTCACTGCTACCTCCGAGCGCGGCGATGCGTTGGCAGGCCCGGTTCTCAACCTAACCAACTTCCGCTGCTACGGCAGGGTCTTCACCATCGCCTTCGCCAGCTCCGTCACGCGACTACACGCGGTGTCGACGGAGGCCTCGCCCGCGTAGTCGTAGTAACTCAGCGTCATGAGCTCGGCCTCGTGCTCGGTGAGCCCGAGGTGGTTCCACGACACGTCGCACTCGGCCGTGTCGGTCGTCCCCGCCTCCCGGAAGGCCGGGACGTCCTTCGCGAGCTCGATCTCCTCCACACCGTCGGTCGCCGACACGGGGTATCCGAGGCGAGCGTGGGCGTACACGACGACGTCGTCGTACGACAGCTGGCAGAAGTGCAGACCGCTGGGCAGGACGCGCAGCTCCTCGTCGGTGTCGAGCACACCGGAGACCTCGTCGGAGCCGAGAACCTCGCAGACGTCCACGGTCATCATCGAGCCGTCCCGCTGCTCCATCGTCGGCGGATCCGACCTCAGCCCCTCCACGATCCCTTCGAGCGCCAGGTAGCTGCTCTGACACGGATCGCCGCCACCCTGATCGTGCGTGGCGAGCACGCTGATCCCGATGTCGGGATCGCGTTGTGTCACAGCGGTGGAGAAGCACGACGTCTCGTCGGCGCTGCGCTGCACCAGTGGCAGCCCGCCGACGTTGCCCGTGGCCTGGTCGGCGAAGACGTTGCCCTCACCGAGTTCGAGCATCACGCGGATCGGCTTGCCCCCGACGTCCACGTAGGAGCGGGCGCACCGACCCCAGTCACTGCCGAGCGCCTCCCCCTCGGGAGTGAACGTGCCGACGAGGTCGTCGCCCAACAGGCCACAGGCGTCGATCGTGCGCAGAGTGGTCAACTCGAAAGCGGGATCGTCGATCGGGCCGGAGGGGACCTGCCCCTCACCGTTGCCCGGCTCCGCCTTCACCGTGGTGCGCTCGAAGTTCTCCTTCGCCAGGTCCTCGCCTGCGCACCCGGCGAGCAGACTCAGTCCAGCGATCCAGCACACGATCATCCGACGTGTAACAGCACGACTCAGCACGGGAGAACGGTATCGGCCGCCCGGTCGGGGCCGTGCAGGGTTCCCGGCATCGTGACCTTGCCGTCGCCCGGCCCCGGCCTTCAGAACAGGGTGAGGTCGTTGCTCTGGATTCCGCGCAGCTTGTCGTAGTCCAAGGTCACGCAGCGGATGCCCCGGTCCTCGGCGAGCGTGCGCGCCTGGGGCTTGATCTGCTGGGCCGCGAAGACACCCTGCACCGGCGCCAGCAGAGGATCACGATTCAGCAACTCCAGGTACCGCGTGAGCTGCTCGACACCGTCGATCTCGCCCCGCCGCTTGATCTCCACCGCCACGGTGCCTCCGTCGGCGTCGCGCGCGAGGATGTCCACCGGGCCGATCGCGGTCATGTACTCCCGGCGCACCAACGTGTAGCCGTCGCCCAGCGTGGTGATGTGCTCGGCGAGCAGCTCCTGCAGGTGCGCCTCGACGCCGTCCTTCACGAGCCCCGGTTCGGCCCCGAGATCGTGCTCGACCTCGTCGATGACCTGCTCGATCGTGATGACGAGTTTCTCGCCCGCCTTGTTCTCGACGATCCACAGGTTGCCGTCCTCGATCAGCCAGCACGGCGGGCTCATCCAGTTCAACGGTTTGTAGGCGCGGTCGTCGGAGTGCACCGACACCGAGCCGTCGGCCTTGACGAGCAGCAGACGTGTGGCCATCGGCAGATGGGCCGTCAAGCGGCCCGCATAGTCCACCTGACACCGGGCGATCACTAAGCGCACGACGGAAGAGTAGGCGACTCCGGCTCGCCGGTACTCGCCACCCGTGACCATCCCCCGTTAGGGTCACCCACCTGACCCTGACGAGAGGTTCATCGAGTGAATGACAATCCGACGCTGTTCGACTGGACGGACAACCTCGTTCGTGGACTCGGCGTCACACTCCTCGTGACCATTCTGGGCACCGTTCTGATGCTCGTCGTGTCGGTGCTGCTTGGTCTCATGGCTCGGTCGTCCGTGCTCGCCGTACGCGGTTTCGCGCGCGTCGTCATCGAGTTCTTCCGCGGCACGTCCCTGCCGATCCAGCTGTGGTGGCTGTTCTTCGCGCTTCCACTGCTCGGAATCAAGTTCGATCCGCTGCTGGTCGGCGTTCTCGCGTTCGGCCTGAACTACGGCGCGTACGGGGCGGAGGTCGTCCGAGGCTCGATCGAGGCCGTGCCGAAGCCCCAGTGGGAGGCCGCGATCGCGCTGAATCTGTCGCCGTCGCAACGCATGCGGCGCGTCGTCTGGCCACAGGCGACGGCCCTGATGATCCCGTCGATGAACAACCTGTTCATCCAGCTGCTGAAGAGCACTCCGCTGCTCTACACGATCTCGCTGGTCGACCTCATGAACATGGGTGAGGCGTTCCGCTTCGCGGGCGGTGACCAGACCGTCATGTACCTGGCGCTGATGGTCATCTACTTCGTGCTCGCGTACGCCGTGACGATGCTGTCCAATGTGGCCGAAGTAGCCGCCAAGGCGAAGCTGGGCAGGCACGAGGGTGTGCGCAGCGTCTTCCGGTTCCGCAAGCCCACCCCCGAGGAGGTGCCGGCCCCATGAGTTGGGACTGGGACTACACGTTCGCCATCCTTCCCGAGCTGCTGCAGCACTTCGTCCAGTACACGCTGGTCGCCACCGTGCTCGGGATCGCGGTCGCCGCGACGCTGGGGCTGGCCTTCGCGATCGTGCGACAGCTGCGCATTCCCGTGCTCTCGCAGCTGACCACGGCCTTCATCGAGTTCATCCGCAGCACACCGCTGCTGATCCAGCTGTTCTTCCTCTTCTACGCGCTGCCGGGGATGGGCATCACGCTCGCCCCGATGACCGCGGGTGTGATCGGACTCGGCGTGCACTACGCGTGCTACTGCGCCGACGTGTACCGGTCGGGCATCGACGCCGTACCGAAGGGACAGTGGGAAGCCACCGTCGCCCTGCAACTGCCGCCGCACGTCACGTGGGGCCGGGTGATCCTGCCGCAGGCCGTCCGCAACGTGCTGCCCGCGCTCGGCAACTACGCCATCGCCATGTTCAAGGAGACGCCGTTCCTCGCGCTCATCACGGTTCCCGAACTCCTGCGCACCGCCCGCACCATCGGCGGTGACACCTACGAGTACCTGGAGCCGCTGACGCTGGCGGGGCTCATCTTCCTGGCCGCCAGCTACCCGACCGCGTTGTTGCTGCGCCGGATGGAACGCCGGCTGAAGCCGGCAGGGTGATCGGGGCGCGGCCGTGACCGGTGTCGTCTTCACCACTCACGGCCGCGTCCCGGCTCACGTCAGCCCTCGGTCTTGCAGAGCTGTTCGGTGGTGGCTTCGCGGGAGGCGTCCGCGTCGAAGCCCCACTCCTCGAGGAGCTGTGCGAACTCGTCGGTCTCCTTGAACTTCTTGAGCTCCGCGTCGAACTTGGCATGGAAGTCCTTGTCCGACTTGCGGAACGCCGCACCCGCGCCGGTGGTGGGAATCTCGTCCAGCGGCTCGGTGATGTCGAAGTCGCCCCCGTACTGCGCCTTGTGCGATTCCAGCGTCAACGTGGGCAGCAGCACCGCGTCGACCCGGCCGTCGCTCATACCCTGCATGGCATCCGGTGCCTTGGGGTAGGTCTGCAGCTGCGAGTCCGGCACGCCGAGCGACGAGGCCGTCTTCAGCTCGTAACTGCCCGCGAGCACGGCCACGACCGCACCGGAGTCCAGCACCGCGTCCACAGAGGTCAGCTTCTTCGGGTTGCCCGCCGGCACCGCGAACGACTCCGTCGACACGATGTCCGGCGCCGCGTACAGCACCTTGGAACAGCGGGTCGTGTTCATGAACAGGCCCGCGCTCACGATGTCCCACCGGTCGGCTTCGAGCCCGGGGATCATCGAGTCGTAGTCGGTCTGGACGCCCTCGACCTCGGTGATGCCCATGCGTTCGAGCACTGCCTTGGTGATGTCGGGGGAGGCACCCGTGAGCTCACCGTTGGCCTCCAGTTTCGTGTACGGCGGCTCGTTCGCCACCGCCACCCGAACCGGTTGACCCGCGTCGATGCGCTGCTGAAGGCCCGATCCCTCGACCTGTCCGGTCTCCGGATTCGTCGTCTGGCACGCGGCGAGCAATGACCCACCGCCTACCGCCGCGAGGCCCACGGCCGAGTATCGAAGCAATGCGCGACGGGAAAGATTGAACTCACGTTTCGACAAGAGTAACTCCGTTCACGAGACGCCAGGTCGTGCGACCCTAACCCAATCGGGTGACTAAAGGAGAATGTCGCGAATGAAGAGACTCGACTCACGGCAGGTGTACGCCAACAATTGGATGACGGTCCGCGAAGACAGTATTCGCAGGCCGGACGGCTCCGACGGCATCTACGGCGTCGTCGACAAACCCGACTACGCGCTCGTGATCCCCCTCGACGGCGACAAGATCAAGCTTGTCGAACAATTTCGTTACCCACTCGGAATCCGCCGGTGGGAGTTCCCTCAGGGCACCGCGCCCGAACGCGCCGAGCTGCCCACGTCCGAGCTCGCCGCCCGCGAGCTCCGCGAGGAGACCGGACTGTCGGCGGGCAGGCTGGTGGACCTTGGCCTGCTCGACGTGGCCCCGGGGCTGACCAGCCAGCGGGGTCGCGTCTACCTCGCGACCGACCTCACCGAGGGCGAGCCGGACCGCGAGCACGAGGAACAGGACATGCGGGCGGAGTGGTTCGACCGCGCGCAGGTGGAACGGATGATCGTCGAGCACGAGATCACGGACGCGCAGTCCGTCGCCGCCTACACTCTCCTGCTGCTCTGGGAGCGGCGCAACGCCTGACCTCGGCCGGATCAGTCGGGCCAGTCGGGGCGACGCTTCTCGAGAAACGCCGCCATGCCCTCCCTGGCTCCGGGCAGCTGTGAGGCCGAGGCCATCACCTCCACGGCCAGTGCGTAGGCGTCCTGTTCCGGCCGGTCGAGCTGCGCGTACAGCGTCCGCTTGCCCAGTGCCTTCGACGCCCGGCTCCCGCGGGTGGCCCTCGCCAGCAGATCCGACACGGCCTGGTCCAGCGCCTCATCCGGGACGACGCGGTTGACCAGTCCCCAGTCCAGCGCGGTCGCGGCGTCGATGACGTCGCCGGTCAACGCCAGCTCCATCAGCCGCTTGCGGCCGACCGCGCGGGCGACGGGGACGGCGGGCGTGTGGCAGAACCAGCCGCCCTTCCCGCCCGGCAGCGCGAATCCCGCGGACTCCGCGGCCACGGCCAGGTCGCACGACGCCACGAGCTGGCACCCGGCCGCCGTCGCGAGGCCGTGGACGCGCGCCACCACCACCTGCGGCACCGACTGCAGGGTGCCCATGAGGTCGGTGCACAGCCGCAGCAGGTCCCGCACGCCGGTGAGGTCGCGGGCCGCGACGTCGGCGAAGTCGTGTCCCGCCGAGAACACGGGACCCGCACCCGCCAGGACGATGCCGGTCGCGCTCGACTCGCCCGCCTCGGTGAACGCCGCGAGCAACTCCCGCAGGTGCGGCTCGGACAGCGAGTTGCGCCGCGCCGGGCGGTTCATGGTGATCGTGACGGTGTCGCCCTCCTGCTTGACGAGGAGGTGTTCGTAGTCACCCATGCTGCGACCGTAAGCCCGCGGCAGCGGTGAACCAAGCGCGTCGGCCACCGCATCGCCGCCGGGACCGGCTCAGGCCCTGTCGAGCACGGCCTTGAGGAACTCCCGCGTCCGGGCGTTCTCCGGCTCGGTGAACAGCTTCTCCGGGTCCGCCGCCTCGACCACATGCCCCTGGTCGAACATCACCACGCGGTCCGACACGTCCCGCGCGAACTGCATCTCGTGGGTGACGCACAGGAACGTGATGTCCGTGGTCTCGGCGAGCTGCCGCAGCACCGCGAGCACCCCCGCCACGAGTTCAGGGTCCAGTGCCGAGGTCACCTCGTCCAGCAGGAGAACGTCGGGCTCCATGGCCAACGCCCGCGCGATGGCCACCCGCTGCTGCTGACCACCGGAAAGCTGCGACGGATGGGCGTCGATCTTGTCGCTCAGTCCCACCATCTCCAGCAGCGATTCCGCCTTGGCCTCGGCCTCCGCGCGCGGCGTGCCGAGGACGCGGATCGGTGCCTCGGTGATGTTCTGCAGCACCTTCATGTTCGGGAACAGGTTGAACTGCTGGAACACCATGCCGATCCGCTTGCGGACCTGCCGCAGGTGCTTCTCGTCGGCGGGAACGAGCTTGCCGCCCTTCTCCATGTGGCTGAGGTATTCACCGCCCACCTGGATGGTTCCGCTGGTGACCCGTTCCAACGTCATCAGCAGGCGCAGGATCGTCGTCTTGCCCGAACCGCTCGGACCGATCAGCGTGACGAATTCGCCGGGATCGACCTCGAAGCTCAGATCACTGAGCACGACGTTGTCACCGAACTTCTTCACCACTTGGTCGAAGCGAATCATCACGTCGGGTACAGGACGGGCCGACGGATTACTGTGCGAGTCCAAAACGACGCTCCAAGTATCGAACGAGTAGAGAGGCAGGGTAACTCAAAAGGAGGAACAAAACCCCGGCGATGGTGATCGGTTCGACATACCGGAAAGCCAGGGAAGCCTCCTCCTCTGCCGCTCCCACGATGTCCAGCACACCGATGGCCAGAAGCAGCGGTGTCTCCTTGAACATCGAAATCGTGTAGTTGCCGAGCGCGGGCAGCACCCGCGGGATCGCCTGGGGCAGGATCACCGCCGTCCACACTCGACGGGTCGGCAGGCTCAACGCGGTGGCCGCCTCCCACTGCCCCTTCGGGACGGCCTCGATGCCCGCCCGGTACACCTCGGCGGTGTACGTCGCGTAGTGCAGACCCAACCCCAGCACGCCGGTCACCATCGGCGACAGCGTGACCCCCACCAGAGGCAGGACGTAGAACAGGAAGAACAGCTGCACCAGCAGAGGCGTGCTGCGCACGAACTCCATCACGAGCCACACCGCTGTGCTGACCACCCGGATGGGAGATCGGCGCAGCAGTGCGAACACGAGACCGAGCACGTACGCGAGCAGGGCACCGAGGACGGTGGCCTGCAAGGTGATCAACAGCCCTTCGAGGATCGCAGGCAGCACCTCGAAGGCGAAGTTCCAGTCCCACACGGCGTTCACGCCACACCACCGCCCGTCGCGACCGCCTGGTCCCGCTTGGCAGGCGTCCTACCGACCTTCCGTGCCGCCCACCGTTCCAGCAGCCGCATCAGGAAGGTGATCACAATGGACAGTACGAGGTAGAACAACAGCAGCAGCGTGAAGATCAGCGCGACCTCGCTCGTGAAGGCCGGAACGAGGATCACCGTGGCCTGGTGCGTCATCTCGGGCACCGTGATGAACGTCAGCAGGGCCGTGCCCTTGAGCAGTTGGATGAACAGGTTGTTGAACGGCGGAACCATCTCCACCAGCGCCTGCGGCAGGATGATCCGCCGCAAGCGCTGGGCCGAGCTGAAGTTGAGCGCCACCCCGCCCTCGTGCTGTTCCTTGGGCACCGACTGGACGGAACCTCGCACGATCTCGGCACCGTAGGCACCGAAGTTCAGGCCGAGCACGAGAATTCCCGCCCACAGCGGCAGGAGCTGGAAGCCGGTCAGCACGGGGAGCACGAAGTAGAGCCAGAAGAGCTGGACCACCTCGGACGTGCCCCGCCAGATCTCGATGTACACCCGCGCGACCGTCCGCACGGCGACGCGGTGCGACAGTATCGCGAGGCCGGCCACGAAGGACAGCACCGTGGCCAGGATGATGCCGCCGACGGTCGCCTGGACCGTGACCAGGAGGCCGTCGGCGATGACGGAGACGAAATGGGGAACGTCGTCGAACATGGTGGGTCACCGCTCCCTCGGCATCACTCGCTCGCGCACAGCCTCTGCGTGGTGACGTCTGCGGGGGGCAGGTTGTCCTCCGTGAAGCCGAAAGGCCGGACGATCTCGAGCCACTGCCCGTTCTGGTGCAGCTTCTGCAGCTCCTGGTTGAAGGCGTTGACGAGGTCGTCGTCCCCCTTGCGGAACACGAAGCCACCCGCCTGGATCTGCTCCTTGCCGTCCACGACCGGCACGAAGCCCTCGGTGATCTCCAGTCCCGAGTCGGGGTTCTGGTCGAGCAGGGCGCGCAGTGAGATGTCGGTGAGAGCTCCCGCGTACGCGCGGCCTGCCTGCAGCGCCTGGACCATGTCGGCCTGGCCGCCGTAGGTCTGCACGTTGGCGATGCCCAACGCCTCGGCCACCTGCTGCTCGATCGTGCCGGAGAGCACGGCGAGGTTGACGCCCTTCGCCTTGACGTCGTCGAAGTTGTTGATGCCTTCCGGGTTGCCCTGCGGCACGAGGAACGCGGTGTTGGTGACGTAGTCGACCGCCGAGAACTGGGCCTGCTGGCACCGCTTGGGGATGATCGCCATCCCCGCGGCCACCATGTCGTACTGCACGGCGTTGAGCCCCGGAATCAGCTGGTTGAAATCGACCTGCTGCGAATCGACGTTCGGCACGCCGATCGCCTGGAACACGGCCTTGGCGACCTCGGGAGACTCACCGGTGAGCTTGCCGTCCCGCGTGAATCCGTACGGGATTTCGCCCGCGATACCGACCTTCACGGTTCCGGCGTCGCGAAGCCTCTGCAGAGTGTTCCCACCACCCTGGGAACCTGTCTGCGGCGCTTCGGTGCACGCCGCGAGTGTCGCGGTGGCGCCCACGACAAGCGCCGATTTCAGGGCAGAACGTCGGGACAAAGCCCGTTGTGCCCACTCACCCTGAGCCATGATCGCACCCTTCTATTCCCGGGGTCTGTTCGCCGACTCAGGCGAACGATCATCTCTACATGGTCACCGAACGTAGGGGCTCCGCCCGATCGGGTCAAAACCACGATGACCGTCCGTTACCAGAAAGAAATCAACGTGACGAGACGTCGAACCGGCGAAAAGATCCCCTGCGTACAGCGCCGACCAATATGAAATGGCTGATTCACATCAACTCCCGGCGGCGCACGCTCCCTATACCGACCGTATGTCTGTACCCACGATTCGGCAGCTCAACGACGCGTCACGGGGGTTGTCGCACCACCTGGTGGTCCACCGATCCGGCGGCACGGAGCGTGCGGATACGACGACTGAACGCGTCCGGTTACGCTGACGCGACGTGACCTGGAGTACGTACGCCAGCTACCTCGTTCTGGTGATCTTCGTTGTCCTCGCTCCCGGGCCGGACACCGTCGTCACACTCAAGAACTCGTTCGCGGGCGGGTTCCGTGGCGGCCTGGTGGCCACGGCGGGGATCGCGACGGGCAACGTCATCCAGGGCACGGCCGTCGCGTTCGGTCTCGGCACCCTCATCGTGCAGTCGCAGACCGTCTTCCAGACTCTCCGCTGGCTCGGGGTGGCCTACCTCTGCTACCTCGGGGTCCAGGCGCTGCGCTCGGCGTACCGGGGCGACTACGCGGCCATCGACGAGGCCGGCGTCCAACACGGCGCCCTGCGGCGGTTCCGGGAGGGACTGCTCTCGAACGTCACCAACCCGAAGGTGCTCGCGCTCTACCTCTCGGTGCTTCCCCAGTTCATCGACCCGGCGCACAACTCGCTCGGCGACACGCTGCTGCTGGCGTACACGGTGGCCGTGCTGGGCGCGATCTGGCTGGTGCTGCTCGTGGCCTTCGTGCACTCGGTGCGGGCGTGGCTGCAGCGCAGAAGCGTGCGCCGAGGCCTCGACACCGCCACCGGCACGACCCTCATCGGATTCGGCGCCGCCCTCGCCCTCGACGGCTGAGCCAGTGCGCCCGACATCGTGTCCGCCGCCTGCGTACGCGAGTTCGCACTTCACGTACGCCCGGCAGAATGCCTGCCGGCGTGTCCGCCGGCAGGGGATCGTCAGTCGGAAGCGGCGCGGTCCGGCTCACCCGCCACGCGCTCGATATGCGCGCCCAGGCGGTTGAGGTTCTCGACGAAGGACGGATAGCCCCGGTCGATGTGGAAGACGTCCCACACCGTGGTGACGCCCTCCGCGCACAGGCCCGCGAGCACGAGCCCCGCGCCCGCCCTGATGTCGGAAGCCCACACGGGCGCGCTCGACAGCCGCTCGACACCGCGGACGACGGCGTGGTGGCCGTCGGTGCGCGCGTCCGCACCGAGCCGGACCATCTCCTCGATGAAGCGGAACCGCGCCTCGTAGACGTTCTCCGTGATCATCGACGTGCCGTCGGACACCGACGACAGGGCGACCGCGAACGGCTGGAGGTCGGTCGCGAAACCCGGGTACGGCAGGGTCACGAAGTCGACGGCCTTCGGCCGGTCGTCCTGGACGACACGGAAGCCCTTCTCGCCGAAGGTCGTCACGTCGGCTCCGGCCAACCGCAGCTTGTCCAGCACGAGGTCGAGGTGGTGCGGGTCCACGCCCGTCACGGTCACGTCGCCCCTCGTCATGGCTGCGGCGAACGCCCAGGTGGCCCCGACGATGCGGTCGCCGATGACGTAGTGCTCCGTGGGGTGCAGCGTTTCGACACCCTCGACCGTCAGCGTCGACGTGCCCGCGCCCTCGATGCGTGCTCCCATCTCGGTGAGCATCGTGCACAGGTCGATGATCTCGGGTTCGCGTGCGGCGTTGTCGATCACCGTGGTGCCCTTCGCGAGGACCGCGGCCATCAGGATGTTCTCGGTGGCTCCCACGCTCGGGAAGTCGAGCCAGATCTGCGCACCGTGCAGCCCTTCGGCCTCGGCCACCACGCACCCGTGCTCGATCGCGCTCGTCGCACCGAGCTTGCGCAGCCCGTTCTGGTGCATGTCCAACGGCCTCGATCCGATGGCGTCTCCACCCGGGAGTGCGACCACCGCGCGCTTCAGCCGCCCGACCAGCGGACCGAGCACACACACGGACGCCCGCAGCTTGCCCATCGCGGGCGAATCCGCACGGTGCGACAACTCCGCGGGCGTCGTGATGTGCGTGACGTCGCCGTCCATCTCGACCGTGCAGCCCACACTGCGCAGCACGTCCGCCATCAGCGGCACGTCCAGGATCTGCGGGCAGTTACGGATCGTGGTGGTTCCCTCGGCGAGCAACGCAGCTGCCATCAGCTTCAGAACGCTGTTCTTGGCCCCGACAACCTCGACCTCGCCGACCAGACGCGCACCGCCGTACACGTCGAAGTGCTCGCTCATGGTCGCCCATCATGCCCGGCTCGGTCACAGCCTGTGCGCTGGGGCACGTTAGCGACCAACCGGGTCACAAGATCGCTTGTAGTGAAACATTCGGCCACTCCAGGACGATAGGTCGCCGTCCACCATGGTCACATCTCGATGTGGCCGGTACCTCCGCCCCGAGCGTGGCCGTAGACTGCCGCCATGTCCGTACGGATCAACCGCGTTTACACCCGGGTCGGCGACAACGGCACGACAGCGCTGGGGGACGGCACACGAGTGCCCAAGACCGATCCCCGGCTCGGGGCGTACGCCGACGTCGACGAGACGAACTCCGTCGTCGGCGTGGCGATCGCGCTGGGCTCGCTGCCCGACGAGATCACGACGGTGCTCCGGACGGTCCAGAACGATCTGTTCGACGTGGGCGCCGACCTCAGCACGCCGGTGGCCGAGAACCCGCCGTACCCGCCGTTGCGCATCACGCAGGACTACGTCGACCGGCTCGAAGGCTGGTGCGACGAGTTCAACGAACGGGTCGGCAAGCTGAACTCGTTCATCCTCCCCGGAGGCACTGCGGGCGCCGCGCTGCTGCACCAGGCTCGGACGGTGGCCCGCCGAGCGGAGCGATCGGCCTGGCTCCTCGTGGAAGCCGACCGCGAGGGCACGAACCCGCTCGCGGTCACCTACCTGAACCGGCTGTCGGACCTGCTGTTCATCCTCGCCCGGGTCGCCAACCCCGACGGCGACGTGCTGTGGAAGCCGGGCGGCGATCGCTGAGGCCGACGCTCAGCTGGCCCGGGGCAGCTTCCGTCCGGGAGGCGCCGACTCCAACCACGACAGGAAGCCGGTCAACGCACCGGGCCCCATGGCGATCTCGATGGGCTCGTCCTCGCCGGGACGGCACCGCAACACGCGAGCACCCGGGGGCACGGCGTACGACTCCGTCCCCACCGGGTCACGACGAGCGATGATCTGAAGAGTGTCCCTGCGGAACACGCGGCTCGGCCCGATTCGCAGGCTCCACACGCGGTACCACACGAACTCCTCACCGCGGTAGCGGCCTACGCCCAGGTGCCAGCCGGACCTCTCCCGGTCCGGCTGCCACCGCAGAGCGACACTGACGCCGCCGTGGCGGCGCATGTACACCCACCGCAGTGTGTAGGCCAACGCGACGGCGAGCAGCACGAGCAGGAGTCCCAGGACCAGCGTTGCGATGTCCATGGTCGGCTCCCGCTCGTTCCCCGGTCAGACCGATTGACCAGCCGCTCGAAGCCTGGCCGCGGCCCTCGCGCGCTCGGTCTCGTCCTCCTCGGCCAGCGCACGACGCGCCTGCTCGACGTCGACCTCCTCGCCCAGCTCGGCCGACTCCGCGAGCACACTGACCGCGTCGGCGGTGACCGACAGGAAGCCCCCATGCACGGCCGCCGTCACGGTCTCGTCGTCCGTGGTCGTCACCTTGACGATTCCACCCTCAACGAGCTGCCCCAGGACCGGCTCGTGGCCGGGCAGGATGCCGATCTCGCCCTCGGTGGTCTGCGCGGCGACGAACTTGGCCGTCCCCGACCACAGGCGGCGTTCGACAGCCACCAGCTCGACGGACATCTCAGCCACGTAGCTCTCCTTCATGCCTCACGCGCGTTCCGCCCAGTGTAGCTTGGGGCCACCGAGACACGGTCGCACCCGTTGATACACGAACGACGGGGCCACATCCACAGTGGACGTCACCCCGTCGCTCACGGAACTCACTTGCCGGTGATTTCCTTGTACTTCTTCTCCAGGTCGTCGAGGCCACCGATGCCCAGGAACGCCTGCTCCGGGTAGTGGTCGAACTCACCCTTGGTGATCTTGTCGAACGCCTCGACCGTCTCCGACAGCGGCACCGTCGAACCGGGGATACCCGTGAAGGTCTCCGCGACGAGCATGTTCTGCGACAGGAACCGCTCGATACGGCGGGCCCTGTTCACCGTCAGCTTGTCCTCTTCCGACAGCTCGTCCATACCGAGGATCGCGATGATGTCCTGCAATTCCTTGTACTTCTGCAGGATCCGGATGACCTCGGAGGCGACCCGGTAGTGCTCCTCGCCGACGATGGCCGGGTCGAGGATCGTGGAGCTGGAGGCCAGCGGGTCCACGGCCGGGAAGATGCCCTTCTGGAAGACACCACGCGACAGCTCGGTGGTGGCGTCCAGGTGGGCGAACGTCGTCGCCGGAGCAGGGTCGGTGTAGTCGTCCGCGGGCACGTAGATGGCCTGCATCGACGTGATCGAACGGCCCCGGGTCGAGGTGATGCGCTCCTGGAGCACACCCATCTCGTCCGCCAGCGTCGGCTGGTAACCCACGGCCGACGGCATACGACCCAGCAGGGTCGACACCTCGGAACCGGCCTGGGTGAACCGGAAGATGTTGTCGATGAACAGCAGCACGTCCTGGTTCTGCACGTCGCGGAAGTACTCCGCCATCGTCAGAGCGGACAGCGCCACGCGCATACGGGTGCCCGGCGGCTCGTCCATCTGCCCGAACACGAGCGCGGTGTCGTTGATGACGCCGTCCTCGCTCATTTCCAGGAAGAGGTCCGTGCCCTCACGGGTGCGCTCGCCGACACCGGCGAACACCGAGGTACCACCGAAGTTCTTGGCAACACGGGTGATCATCTCCTTGATGAGCACCGTCTTGCCCACACCGGCACCACCGAACAGACCGATCTTGCCACCCTGCACGTACGGGGTGAGCAGGTCGATCACCTTGAGGCCGGTCTCCAGAATCTCGGTCTTACCCTCGAGCTGGTCGAACGCCGGCGGCTTGCGGTGGATGCTCCACCGTTCCAGATCCTCGCCGTAGCCGGGCTCGTCGAGGCACTCGCCGAGCGCGTTGTAGACGTGGCCCTTGACCTTGTCACCCACCGGCACCGAGATCGGCGCACCGGTGTCGGTGACCTCGGCACCCCGCACCAGGCCGTCCTGCGGCTGGAGCGAAATGGTGCGCACGAGGTTGTCGCCGAGGTGCTGCGCCACCTCCAGGGTGACGGTCTTGCGGAGCTCCTCGAAGTCGATCTCGACCTTGAGGGCGTTGTTCAGGTTGGGCACCGCGCCACGGGGAAACTCGACGTCGACGACCGGCCCCGTCACGGAGACGATCCGCCCCTTGGCCGCGGTTGCTGTGTCTTGCACGGCAGTCATGGCTTACACATCACTTCCTGTGGCGGCGAGCGCGTCCGCCCCACCGACGATTTCGCTGATCTCCTGGGTGATCTGGGCCTGGCGGGCCTGGTTCGCCAGTCGGGTGTACGTCTCGACCAGCTCCTGGGCGTTGTCCGACGCCGACTTCATGGCGTTGCGCTGCGCCGCCAGTTCGGATGCCGCCGACTCCAGCAACGCCGCGTAGATCCGCGTGTTGATGTACTTCGGCAGCAGCGCGCCCAGCAACTGCTCGGCACTCGGCTCGAACTCGTACGCCGGGGGGATGCCCGCGGGGGCCTCCTCGGTGTACTCGACCTCGAGCGGAGCGATACGACGCGCGACCGGAGTCTGCGTGAGCATCGAACGGAACTCCGTGTAGACGATGTGCAACTCGTCCACACCCAGCACACCGTCCGCACCCGCGTCGGTGCCCTGGTCGTCCGCTCCAGCGAGGAACGCCTTCACCAGCGTCTCGCCCACCTCGGCGGCGTTCTCGTAGTGCGGCTGCTGCGAGAACCCGGTCCAGCTGCCCGCGATCTCGCGGTCGCGGAACCGGTAGAAGTTCACGCCCTTACCGCCGATCACGTAAAGCTGCGGGTCCTTGCCCTGCTCTCGGAGCAGGGCAAGCAGCTCCTCCGTCGCACGCAGCGCGTTGGCGTTGTAGCCCCCGACCAGACCCCGGTCACTGGTGACCACCAGCACCGCGACCCGGGAGGGGTTCGGACGCTCGACCAGCAGCGGGTGGTCGAGACTCGTGCTGGCCCCGGCCAGGGCGGAGAGCACGTTGGTGATCTCCGTGGCGTAGGGGCGCGACGCCTCGACCCGTGCCTGCGCCTTGCTGATGCGGGAGGTGGCGATGAGCTCCATCGCCTTCGTGATCTTCCCGATCGACTTGGTTGCCCGGACCTTCTGCCGGAGCTCGCGAAGCTGAGCGGCCATTACTCGCGCCCTACTTCTTCACAGCCGCGGGACGGTGCACCTTCACGGACTCCTGCCCGACCTTGTCGGCGTCCATGGGATCCACGGTCTCGTCGCCGACCAGCGACTTGCCCTCGGAAGTGGTGAAGCCCTTCTTGAACTCCGCGGTGACGGACACGACCCGCTCCGCGAGCTCGTCGGACCACTTACCGGTGTCCCGGATCGAGGCGAGGATGTCGTCGTGCTTGTGCCGGATGTGCTCGAGCAGCTCCGCGTTGAAGCGCGCCGTGTCCTCGATCGGCACGTCGTCGTAGTGCCCCTTGGTGCCGAGGAAGACCGTGAGGACCTGCTGCTCCACGGGCACCGGCGAGTACTGCGGCTGCTTCAGCAGCTCGTACAGGCGAGCACCACGGTCGAGCTGCGCCTTCGACGCCGCGTCGAGGTCCGAGGCGAAGGCGGCGAACGCCTTCAGTTCCTCGTACTGCGACAGGTCGATCCGCAGCGAACCGGAGACCGTCTTCATGGCCTTGATCTGGGCGTCACCACCGACTCGCGACACCGAGGTCGTCACGTCGACGGCGGGACGCTGACCGGAGTTGAAGAGGTCCGACTGGAAGAAGCACTGCCCGTCGGTGATCGAGATGACGTTGGTGGGAATGTAGGCCGAGATGTCGTTGGCCTTCGTCTCGATGACCGGCAGACCGGTCAGCGAGCCACCGCCCAGCTCGTCCGACAGCTTGGCGCAGCGCTCCAGCAGACGGGAGTGCAAGTAGAAGACGTCGCCGGGGAAGGCCTCACGGCCCGGCGGACGACGCAGCAGCAGCGAGATCGCGCGGTACGCCTCGGCCTGCTTGGTGAGGTCGTCGAACACGATCAGGACGTGCTTGCCCTGGTACATCCAGTGCTGGCCGAGCGCGGAACCCGAGTAGGGCGCGAGCCACTTGAAGCCGGCCGAGTCGGAAGCCGGAGCGGCGACGATGGTCGTGTACTCCATCGCGCCCGCGTCCTCGAGCGACTTGCGCACGGAGGCGATCGTCGAACCCTTCTGGCCGACGGCGACGTAGATGCAGCGAACCTGCTTCTTCGGGTCGCCGCTCTCCCAGTTGGCCTTCTGGTTGATGATCGTGTCGACGCAGACGGCGGTCTTGCCGGTCTTGCGGTCACCGATGATCAGCTGACGCTGACCACGGCCGATGGGCGTCATCGCGTCGATCGCCGTGATACCGGTCTGCAGCGGCTCGCCGACCGGCTGCCGCTCCACGACCGAGGCGGCCTGAAGCTCCAGCGCGCGGCGCTCCGTGGACTCGATCTCGCCGAGGCCGTCGATCGGCTTGCCGAGCGGGTCGATGACACGGCCGAGGAAGCCCTCGCCGACCGGAATCGAGAGGATCTGGCCGGTGCGCTTGACCTCCTGGCCCTCTTCGATCGAGTCGAAGTCACCGAGGATGACGACACCGATCTCGCGCGGGTCGAGGTTCTGTGCGACGCCGAGGATGCCGCCGGGGAACTCCAGCAGCTCGTTGGCCATGGTGCCCGGCAGGCCTTCGACGTGGGCAACACCGTCGCCGGTGTCGACGACGACGCCGACCTCTTCCCGGCTCACGTCCGGGGAATAACTCGAGACGTAGTTCTCGATCGCGTTGGCGATCTCATCCGAGGAGATCGTCAGCTCCGCCATGTCGTTCCCGCTCTCACTTCGTTCTTGCCAGTGTGCAAAGTATGTGTCATGTCGCCGACTCGCTCACCCGGCCAGTCGCCTGCGGAGGGCTTCCAGCCTGCCGGCGGCACTGCCGTCGATCACCTCGTCGCCGATCCGGACCACCAGACCGGCGCCCAGCGAGCGATCGAGGGCCACGTGCAACGCGATCGGTCGCCCGTAGAGCCGCTCCAGCTGACCCGAGAGGCGTTCCCGCTGCTCGGCAGTGAGTTCCGTCGCGCTGGTGACCTGCGCCACGGAACGATCGCTGCGGGCGGCGGCCAACTCGACCAGCCGGTCGACGCCGTGTGCGGCACTGCGGCCCCTCGGGCGGATGAGGGCCTGTTCGATCAGCACCTTCGTGATCGGGTCGACCTTGTCCGCGACGAGCTGGCGAGTGAGACCGCGCTTGGCCTCGGTGGGCGCCGTCCGGTCGGACAGCGCCCGCTCCAGTTCGGGCCTGTTGTCCAGGATACGAGCGAACTGGAACAGTTCGTCCTCGACGGCGCCCAGTTTGCCCGCTTTTTCCGCACCGGCGAGCAGTGCGGTGAAGCCGAGGTGTTCGAGGCCGTCCACCAGCTCACGCGGGTTCGACCACCGTGCGCCCACCACGGCTTCCAGCACCGACAGTGCGGGGGCCGAGAGCTTGTCCCGCAGCAGGGAGGAGACCAGCTGCTTGCGGGCCTCGGGATCCGACGAACCGTCCGACACGGCCCGCCGCAACCCGATCTCCCTGGTGAGCAGATCCACCACGGAGAGCAGCTCCTCCCCGACTGCGGACGGATCGGCGCCCGCGTCGCCGAGCACTCCGTCGAGACGGGTCTCGGCGTAGCTCAGAGCCTCGCGACTCGCAGCATGCAGCGTCATCTAGGCCCTACTTCCTTGCTCCGGCCGCACCAGCCGCACCACTGGCTTCGAGCTCACTCAGGAACCGGTCGACAGTGCCGCGGCGCCGTGCCTCGTCCTCGAGCGACTCGCCCACGATCCGCCCGGCAAGCAGGACGGCGTTGCGTCCGAGATCGTCTCGAAGCTCGGCCACCAGCTGGGCCCGCTGGGCCTGCAGCTGCGCCTCGCCCTGCGCGACGATGCGTCGCGCCTCTTCCTCGGCCTGTGCCCGCAGCTCTTCCTTGATCTGTTCGGCCTCGGCCCGCGCATCGTCGCGGATCTTGGCCGCCTCGGTCCGAGCCTCGGCGAGCTGCGCCTTGTACTGCGCCAGCGCCTGCTCCGCCTCGGCCTGAGCCTTCTCGGCCTTCTCGATGCCGCCCTCGATCTTGGCTGCCCGCTCCTCGTACAGCTTCTCGAAGCGCGGTTTGACGAACTTCGTCATGACGAACAGCAGGAGGAGGAAAGCGATAAGACCGATGATGATCTCGGAGGTGTGCGGAAGAACAGGGTTGTACTCTTCCTGCGCCAGAATCATCGCCGTCTCCACTTCGTCTGGTTACTCAAGCAGTCGGTGGAGGGACGTCAGCCCGCGAGGAAGAAGAGCACGAAGCCGAGCAGCGCGAGCACCTCGACCAGGGCGAACGTGGTGAAGCCGATGTTCATCAGCTTGCCCTGAGCCTCGGGCTGACGGGCGGTGCCGCTGATGACCGACGAGAAGATCATGCCCACGCCGATACCACCACCGATGGCACCGAGGCCGTAGCCGATGACGGCGAGACCCGGGGTGATGTCGATCTCGGCGGCCTGCTGAGCAAGAAGCATGGAGCTCACGTGATTTCCCTTTCCAACTTCGTCCGTGTTCGGTTAACGGAGCATTTGCCTTGGGGTTGAACGGACGTCACCTTCGCGTAGGCCGTCCGCCGGTCTTTCTGGGGTCGACTCAGTGCTCGTCGGCGAGAGCCGCCCCGATGTAGTTGGCCGACAACAACGCGAAGATGAACGCCTGGATCACCATGATGAGCGCCTCGATGAACGTGATTGCCAAGGCACCCGCGAACGAGAACGCGGAAACCGCCTTCACCAGCCCCTCGCCATGCAGCAGCAGGTACTCGGCCGAGATCCCGAACAGCATGATCAACAAGTGGCCTGCGAACATGGCGGCGAACACTCGGATCGCCAGTGTGATCGGGTTCATCACGAACTTGGTGAAGAACTCGATCGGCGTCAGCAGGATGTACACGAACTTCGGCGCACCGGGGGGAACAAGCTGGTTCCTGAGGTAGCCGCCGAGCCCGTGCTTCCGGATACCCGCGTAGTGGTAGACCGGGTAGACCACCAGCACCGACAGGGCCAGCGGGAACCCGATGTGGGACATCGTCGGGAACTGCAGGATCGGCACGAGCCCGAAGAGGTTGTTCACCAGGATGAAGGTGAACAGGCTCAGCACCAGCGGCACGAAACGGAGGAAGTCCTTCGCGCCGATCTGCTCACGAGCGATGTTGTTGCGCCCGAAGTCGTAGAGCGATTCGACGAGGAACTGCCCTTTGCCCGGGACGACGCTCATCTTCCTGGTGGTCAGCAGGAAGAAGGCCACGATGATGACGACCGAGAGCACGGCAAGCAGCATGGGTTTCGTGACCCAGCCGAAGATTGCCGGCAGATTGAATGCTTCTGCCGTCGGCGGTGTGAATTCGTCACCTGCGGCTACTACCAGCGCGCCCAACTGGGCTCCTTCCGGTTCTCCCGGCCGGCGTTCACTCCGCCGGGGGAATCGTCACAAACCTGGACTTAACGTACCGGATACAGATCCAGCACCGTACAGGGCATCCCCGGAACGGGAATGGGACCTTGTCGCGGACGATACCAGGGGGTACTCAGGCATTCCGTACGGGCGTACTTCTCAGTCCCCGTTCGGGAGCGCTGCCTTACTCCTGAGTAGTGCGCTGGGCCGAACGGGCGACGACGAGCGTCGGGGTCTTGGTGGTCCGGAAGGCGACCACCTCGGCCGCGGCCCACGCGACGACGGTCGTCAGCATGCCGAACGCCAGGGTGGGCCGCGAGAACGTGTCGACGTCCCGTAGCAGCAGCATGACCACGAGCAGCGCCGTCATCTTCACGGCGTAACCGCCGAGGGCGAGGCTCATCAACGCGCTCGGCGGGCGGGTGGCGGCGATGCGCATCATCGTGATCGTCACCAGCGAGGAGCCGTACCCGAGCACCGCGCCGAACCCGGCACCGATCAACCCGGGTTGACCGGCCGACACGGTGGCGACCCCTACGGTGACCAGCACGAACGGCAGCGACAGGCGCATGCCCCACCGCAGCATCGCGTCGGCCAGCGCGTGCACCGACCGAGCGTGGGCGGCACGGACCTCGGCGTCGGCGTCCTCGGCGAGGGCGGCCGCGTCGGCGGGGACGTCGTCGGCGCCGGAGCCGACAGGCGTGGCGTCGGACGTCGAGTCGGCGGCCTTCTCGTCCGCGCCACCGTCCACTGCGTTCATTCGCCTCGCCCTTCGGTCAACTCCAGCGGTCGACCACGTCGACCCGGTCGGCCTGCTATGCCTGAGTCACTCAGGCCCCCAGCCGCGACCAGCCTAGGTGGTGGTCTTCTCCCGCTGCCGCCGGAGGCGGGGAACGAACGAGACGAGCGCGGCGATCACGAGACCGCCACACGTGATCCAGAACACGGCGGCGGTGTCGAACATCGCCACCGCGACGGCTCCGAAGGCGAGCAGCGCGGCCCACAGGTAGATGAGCAGGACGGCACGACGCTGCGAGTGCCCGATCTCCAGCAACCGGTGGTGCAGGTGCATCTTGTCCGCGGCGAACGGACTCTCGCCGCGGCGCGTGCGGCGGACGACGGCCGACACCAGGTCGAGCAGCGGGAGGAACAGCACCGCCGCCACCACGAACAGCGGCGAGAGCAGGGCGACGACGTCCGTGGCGTCGAACGACGTGTAGACGATCCGGCCCGACGCCGACGTGCTCGCCGCCGCCAGCATCAGACCGATCATCATCGAGCCCGAGTCGCCCATGAAGATCTTGGCGGGCTGGAAGTTGTGCGGCAGAAAGCCGAGACAGGCTCCGGCGAGCGTCGCCGCGATCAGCGCGGGCGGGTAGGTACTGACTTCCCCGCCGGAGGAGTGGAGCAGCCACAGGGTGAACGTGCACGTCGCCGCGGCCGCGATCAGGCCGAGCCCACTGGCGAGCCCGTCGAGGCCGTCGACGAAGTTCATGGCGTTCACCATGACGACGACGAGCAGCACGACCAGCAGTCCGCCCTGGTTGCGGTCGAACATGAGCACGTTGCCCACCGCGTCGGCGTCACCGCCCCACGGCACCCACAGCGAGACCCACTGCACACCGAACAGCACGAGAATGCCCGCGCACAGCACCTGACCCGCGAGCTTGGTCCACGCGTCGATCTCGAACCGGTCGTCGAGAGCGCCGATCAGCACGATCACCCCACCGCCGATGAGGACGGCCACGGGGTCGTAGGAGTACTCGAACGCCCGCCGCAGCACCGGCAGCTGGTGGGCGAGCGCCATGCCGCCCACGACGCCGAAGTACATCGCGACGCCGCCCATCCTCGGGATCGGGACGACATGGACGTCTCGTTTCCGCGGAACGGCGACGGCCTTCACCTTGATGGCGAAGCGGCGCACCACGGCGGTCAGCAGGTAGGTGAGCGCGGCGGAGACGAGGGCGACGAGCAGGTACTCGCGGATGGGGAGGCCGGTGGGGACGGCGGAGTTCACGGCCGCGTCACCCTCCGAAGGACACAAACGGGTGGTTCACAGTGCGCAACGGTACCGCTACAGTCCACGCTCACTGTTCCCGGCCGATCTCCATGCCCAGGGCCTCCGACACCGCCTCGGTGCTCACCGCACCCTCACGCAACACCGACGGACGCTCACCCGTGAGATCCACGATGGTCGACGGGACGGGATCGCCGCTGGGACCACCGTCGAGATAGACCGCGACGGACTCCGCCAACTGCTCACGGGCGTCCTGCGCCGTCGACGCCGGCGGCCTCCCGGAGACGTTGGCGCTCGACACCGCCAGGGGCCCGACCTCACGCAGCAGTTCGAGCGCCACCGGGTGCAGCGGCATGCGCAACATCACAGTGCCGCGGGTCGAACCGAGGTTCCACTGCAAGCTCGGCGCGTGCGGGACGACGATCGACAGGTCGCCGGGCCAGAACGCCTCGATCAGCGATCTCGCCTGCGGTGAGAGGCCGAGCACCAGTCCGTCGATGGTGGACCAGGAACCCACGAGAACGCCGACCGGCATGTCGGGCCCCCGGTTCTTGGCCCTGAGGAGAGCCGCCACGGCATCCGGGTCGAACGCGTCGGCACCGATTCCGTAGACGGTGTCAGTCGGAAAGACAACGAGTCTGCCGGACCGCACCGCCGAAGCCGCGGCTTTCAATCCGTCGGACCTCGTGTGCGGCTCACCGCAGTCGTACACCGCGCTCATGCGCGCCAAGCTTAGCGATGCCCTCGGCCGGGGCCGCGCCCCACGGCGGTCAAGCCCGCCGAGCCGTGACGAACCGGGGACGCCCGGTGAGATCCGGGTGGTCGGCGACGTCGGTCAGCACCCGGCGCGCCTCCAGCAGAGGCGGCACCGCGTGTGCGTGGGTGTCGTCGTGCTCGATCGCGACCCCACCGCCGGGCTTGAGCAGGCGCGCCGCCATGGTGACGACGTGCCGGATCACCTCCAGCCCGCCGTGTGCGGCGAACACCGCCTGGGGAGGGTCGTAGTCGGCCACCTCGGGCGGCACCGGCGTGCCCTGCGGCACGTACGGCGGGTTGCAGAGCACGAGATCGACCAGACCGTCGAGCTCGGCGAACACCGTGTCGTCGGTCACGTCGCCCGAGTAGAGGCGGATCGGTGTGTCCCCCGCCTCCGCCCGCAGATCGGCGTTGTGGCGCGCCCAGGCGAGCGCGTCGGGGTCGTTGTCGACCGCGTAGACGACCGCGTCGGGCCGGGCATGAGCCACGGCCAGCGCCAGGGCTCCCGACCCGGTGCACAGGTCGACGACCACGGGGTACTCGCGCCCCTTCAGCAGGGTCAGCCCCCACTCCAGCAACAGCTCGGTCTCGGGACGCGGCACGAACACACCCGGACCGACTCGGACACTGACCGCGCCCATCACAGCCCCACCGAGGAGGTACTGCAGGGGCACCCGCGTGGCACGTTCGTTGACCACACGGCCGATGGCGTCCACGACGGGGGGATCGACGAGCGGAACCAGCGGCAACCGTCCACGGTCGACGCCCAGCACGTGGGCGGCGATGAGTTCGGCTTCGGTCCGCGGTGACGCGACGCCGGCCTCCTCCAGGATTCGAGCAGCCTCCAACAGCGCCAGTCGTAGGGGCATTCTCTTCACGGCGTCAAGACTTGCACATGTGTCGGACGACGGGGACCAAGCCCACACCGTGCCTCCGGATGCCGTCCGGTCGGGTCAACGCCGAGGCGGTTTTCGGATCAGCACTCCAACGCCGTCCGCAGGCACTGGGAGCTCGCCGACCCGTACATCCGGAGGTGAGGAGCACGGCCGGGGCGAACGCTTCGAGGTGTTCGGTGAGCCGGACGCGGACGTGGTCGACCGCTCACGCGCCGGACTGCGCCTGCGCCATCCGCTCCTCCCGGTCGGCGGCGCGCAGCGCGTCCAGCACGCCCGTCAACTCTCCGTCCAGCACCTGGTCGAGGTTGTAGGCCTTGTAGTTGACGCGGTGGTCCGAGATGCGGTTCTCCGGGAAGTTGTACGTGCGCACGCGTTCCGAGCGGTCCACCGTGCGCACCTGCGAGCGGCGGGCGTCGGCGGCCTTGGCCGCCGCCTCCTCCTCGGCCAGCGCCTGCAACCGCGCCTGCAACACCTGGATGGCCCGGGCCCGGTTCTGGATCTGCGACTTCTCGTTCTGGCACGACACCACGATCCCGGTGGGCAGGTGCGTGACCCGCACCGCCGAGTCGGTGGTGTTGACGCTCTGCCCTCCGGGGCCCGACGACCGGAACACGTCGATGCGCAGATCGTTCGGATCGATCTCGACCTCGATCTCCTCGGGCTCGGGATAGATCAGCACTCCCGCCGCCGAGGTGTGGATACGGCCCTGCGACTCCGTCGCCGGAACCCGCTGCACCCGGTGCACGCCGCCCTCGTACTTGAGCCGCGCCCACACGCCGTCGACGTCCGTGCCCTTGCTCTTGATGGCCACGGTGACGTCCTTGTAGCCGCCGAGGTCGGACGGCGTGGCGTCGAGGACCTCGGTCGTCCAGCCCTGCCGCTCGGCGAACCGCAGGTACATGCGCAGGAGATCGCCGGCGAACAAGGCCGACTCCTCGCCACCCTCCCCCGACTTGATCTCCATCACGACGTCCGAACCGTCGTACTGGTCGCGCGGCAGCAGCAGCTCCGTGAGCCGCGACTCCAACGCGGGAACGCGCTCGGCCAGGCGGTCGGCCTCCTCGGCGAACGACTCGTCCTCGACCGCCAGCTCCCGGGCCGCCGCGAGGTCGGAGCGCGTGGCCTCCAGCTCGTTGACGGTCTTCACGACAGGCGCCAACTCGGCGTAGCGGCGCCCCAGCTTGCGGGCCCGGGCCTGATCGGCATGCACTGCCGGGTCTGCCAACTGCTCTTCGAGCTCGGCGTACTCGTCGAGCAACCCTCGCAGCGATTCCGACTCCACGGCCCTTACCTTCCTCGAACGCCTACCTCACCGACACGGGTGCACCGCGTGAAACGCGAACGGCGCCCGCTCCCGCCGCGTGAGCAGGGAGCGAGCGCCGTGCACGAAGCTACTTCTTGCGCTTGCCGTAGCGAGCCTCGAAGCGCGCCACCCGACCACCGGTGTCGAGGATCTTCTGCTTGCCCGTGTAGAACGGGTGGCAGTTCGAGCAGACCTCGACGTGGATCGAGTCCGACGCGGCGGTGCTGCGGGTGGTGAAGGTGTTGCCACAACCGCAAGTCACCGTGGTGACGTGGTAGTCAGGGTGAATACCGCTCTTCATGGTGTCCTCTCTCAACTGGCCGCCGGATCCCCACGCCACCGCGTGAGGTGAACCGGAGCCGGACGTCAGCGGAACAAGTCTGCCAGAGCAACAGACGCGTCCTTCAACGCACCCTGACGGGTGGCTATTCCACCGGCGAGCCGCGACGAACGAGGTCGGCGCCCTCACCGATGACGAGGGCCTGTCCGGCGTCGGTCGACAGCCCGGGCAGGCCCTGACGTCACGGGATCGGCGGAAGCCGACGCTCAGTCGTCGTCCGCGCCCGGTGCGGTCTTGGAGACCTGCATCAGGAACTCGATGTTGGTCTTCGTCTTCCGCAGCCGGTCGAGCAGCAGATCGATCGCCTGCTGCGAGTCGAGCGCGTGCAGCACCCGGTGCAGCTTGTGGGTCACCGCCAGCTCGTCGGGGGAGAGCAGCAGCTCTTCCTTACGAGTACCCGACGGGTTGACGTCCACGGCCGGGAACACCCGACGCTCGGCGATCTTGCGGTCGAGCTTGAGCTCGGCGTTACCGGTGCCCTTGAACTCCTCGAAGATCACCGTGTCGCCCGTGGAGCCCGTCTCCACCATCGCCGTGGCGAAGATGGTGAGCGAGCCGCCGCCCTCGATGTTGCGCGCCGCACCCAGGAACCGCTTCGGCGGGAACAGCGCCGTCGAGTCGACACCACCGGACAGGATGCGACCGGACGCCGGCGCCGCCAGGTTGTAGGCCCGGCCGAGCCGCGTGATGGAGTCGAGCAGCACCACGACGTCGTGTCCCATCTCGACGAGCCGCTTGGCCCGCTCGATGGACAGCTCCGCCACCGAGGTGTGGTCCGACGGCGGACGGTCGAAGGTGGAGGCGATGACCTCGCCCTTCACCGACCGCTGCATGTCGGTGACCTCTTCCGGACGCTCGTCCACCAGCACCACCATGAGGTGGCACTCGGGGTTGTTCGTCGTGATCGCGTTGGCGATGTCCTGCATGATCGTCGTCTTGCCCGCCTTGGGCGGCGACACGATCAGCGCACGCTGGCCCTTGCCGACCGGCATCACGAGGTCGATGACCCGCGTGGTCAGCTTGTTCGGCGTGGTCTCCAGCCGCAGCCGCTCGTTGGGGTACAGCGGCGTCAGCTTGTGGAACTCGGGGCGCTTCTTCGCGACCTCGGGGTCGAGCCCGTTGATCGAGTCGACGCGTACCAGCGGGTTGAACTTCTGCCGCTGCTGCTCGCCCTCACGCGGCTGCTTGACGACACCCGTGATGGCGTCACCACGGCGCAGACCGTACTTGCGGACCAGCGACAGCGACACGTAGACGTCGTTGGGGCCGGGCAGGTAACCCGAGGTGCGCACGAACGCGTAGTTCTCCAGCACGTCGAGGATGCCCGCGACCGGCAGCAGGACGTCGTCCTCGCGGATCTCGGTCTCGCCGCTGCCGCCGCCCTCGCCGCGACCCCGGCGACGACGGTCCCGGAACCGCCTGCTGCGGCGGCCCCCGCGCTCGTCGTCGTCGTCGGCCTGGTTGCCGTTCTGCTTGTTCTGGCCACCACCGGCGTTACCGCCCTGGTTGCCACCCTGGCCGCGCTGCTGGTTGCCGGACTTGCCGTCCTTGTCGCCGCCGTCGCGCTGGCCCGACTCGTCGTCGGAACGCGAAGCATTGCCACTGTTGGCACTGTCGGAGGAGGACCCGCTGCGGCCCGAGCCACGCCGACGCCTGTTCGACCTGCTTCCGCCGTCGTCCTGGGCGTCACCGCCGGAGCCGCCGGACTTGGCCGCCGACGTGTCCTTGCTCTCTGCGGAGTCCTTCGAGTCCTTCGAGTCCTTCGAATCCTTGGAACCCGCGGAGTCCTTGGTCTCCTTGGCTTCCTTGGCGTTCTTGGCGCTCGTGGTGTCGGTGGTGTTCGTGGTGTTCGGAGCCCCCTCGGCAGTGCTGCCGTCGTCGCCCGCCGCGGTCTTGGCGGACCCGCTCGGCTTCTGGCCGGCCTCGTCACGCTTGGTCGTACGCTTCGCCTTGGCCTCGTCGGCCGCACTGGCCTCGCCCACGCCGTCGAGAGGCAGCGTCGCCGCCGGGGCGGACTCGGCGCCCGCGGCACTGTCCTTGGCCGTCGACTTCGTACGCTTCGTCTTGCCCTGACGCTCACGGATCGCCGCGATCAGATCGCCCTTGCGCATTCCCGTGGTGTCGCCGATACCCAGCTCGGTGGCGAGCGCGCGAAGCTCGGCGATCACCATTCCCGACAACCCGCCGGGACGCCGCTTCGGAGCCGCTTCAGCGCCGTTGGCCTGCGGTGTCCGCTCCCCCGAGTCGGACGATGCAGACGGTGCTGCCGGGGTCTCGTCGCCGCTCAACAGATCGGTGTTGCTCACACATGTCCTTCCTGACCGGTCAACGCTCCATGCGCGGACCAGCGGACCACCGCCCGCGTCCGAATTGCGAGACGGCATACTGGGATCTCTGTGCGGCCGGTCCGTCGCCGAAGATGCAAGACACAGCGAGAACCGCCGTCATGAGATCAATCGATCACCGTGTTTACCCGAAACCCCGTCGAGAACCAACGGAAAAGATCCGATCCGGAAAAGTGTCCCGGGACCAGCACCGGGTGCGGAAACCGCACGGTGACCGAACGCCTCCGAGGGTAGACCGCCGGGGCACGCGGTGCAACAACCACCCCCCACATGGCGGCACCCTTTTCCGATCAACGGAAGCGGGCCTCCCACGGTGGTCCCGATGCCCTCACGAGTCCGCGTTCGAACGAACGCCGACCAGGTCGACGGGCAACTCGAAGACCTCGAAACCCGTAACGTCGACGCCGTGCGGGAGTATTCCCGTGGTGGTCAACGCGAGCACCGTCGGACCGGCTCCGGAGATCACCGCGGCCACGCCGCGAGCGCGCAGGGCCCGCATGAGCCGCACGGACGCCGGATACGCGGGCTCCCGATAGTCCTGGTGCAGCCGGTCCTCGGTCGCCGCGAACAGCAGGTCGGGCCGGGCGGTGACGGCGTGGACGGCCAACGCGCTGCGGCCCGCCGCGAACGCCGCGTCGCCGTGCGGCACGGTGTCGGGCAGCAGAGCACGCGTCTCGCCCGTGGACGACAGTTCCGACGGAACGGCCACCACGGGCCTGATCGCGGGGTGCGGGCGGAGCCGCTGCGCATGGAACTCCCGACCCACCTGCCACGCCACCACGAACCCGCCGAACAGGCTCGCGGCGGCGTTGTCCGCGTGTCCCTCGAACTCGGCGGCCAGCTGGAGCGCGTCGTCGTCGACATCCTTGCCGGCCAACGCGTATCCCGCCGCGATGCCCGCGACGACGGCCGCGGCGGACGACCCGAGGCCGCGCGCGTGCGGAATGGCGTTGCGGCAGCGCAACGCCACACCGGGCACGGTCACGCCGAGGTGCCCGCAGGCGCGCCGCAGAGCCCGCACCACCAGGTGCGACTCGTCGGTGGGCACGCCCGACATGTCACCCGCCCCGGCGTCGATCACCTCGACCTCGAGGCCCGAACCCGTGACCTCGATCTCGACGACGTCGTGCAGCGCCAACGCCATGCCGAAGGCGTCGAACCCCGGCCCGAGGTTCGCCGTCGAGGCCGGGACGGTGATCGTGTACTTCACTCCCACACTCGTTTCCAGATACGCGGGTGCCTACAGTTTCAGCGCCGCGGCCACGGCGCCGGGGTCGACCGCGAGCGGCTCGACCTCCACGTTGCCCTCCAGGGCCGTCGCCGGGTCCTTGAGGCCGTGCCCGGTGACCGTGCACACCACGGTCGAGCCCTTCGGCAGCCGCCCGTCCGCCGCCGTCTGCAAGAGACCGGCGACGCTCGTCGCCGAGGCGGGCTCCACGAACACGCCCTCGCGGCTCGCGAGCAGGCGGTACGCGTCCAGGATCCGCTCGTCGGTCACCGCGTCGAAGAGACCACCACTGGCCGTCTTGGCCTTGACCGCCGACTCCCACGAGGCCGGGCTGCCCACGCGGATCGCGGTGGCCACCGTCTCCGGGTTCTTCACCGGCTCGCCCGTGACCAGCGGCGCGGCCCCCGCGGCCTGGAAACCGAACATGCGCGGGACGTCGGTCACGACGCCGTCCGCGGCGTACTCGGTGTAGCCGGCCCAGTAGGCGGTGATGTTGCCCGCATTGCCGACCGGAAGGCAGTGGATGTCGGGTGCCTGCCCCAGCGCGTCGCAGATCTCCCAGGCGGCCGTCTTCTGCCCCACGAGCCGGACCGGGTTCACCGAGTTCACGAGCGTGACCGGGTAGTCGGCCGCCGTCTTGCGCGCCAGCTCCAGGCAGTCGTCGAAGTTGCCGTCGATCTGGAGGATGCGCGCCCCGTGCAGCACGGCCTGCGCCATCTTGCCCATCGCGATCTTGCCCTGCGGTACGAGCACGGCCGTGGTGAGGCCCGCGCGCGCGGCGTAGGCGGACGCCGAGGCGGACGTGTTGCCGGTGGACGCGCAGATGACCGCCTTCAGGCCGCTGGCCTTGGCGTGCGTGATCGCCACCGTCATACCGCGGTCCTTGAACGAGCCGGTGGGATTGGCGCCCTCGACCTTCAGGTACACCGTGCACCCGGTCAGCTCGGACAGGTGCGGCGCGGCCAGCAGCGGCGTGTTGCCCTCGCCCAACGTGACGATCTCGGCGCCTTCCGGCACCGGAATGCGCGACGCGTACGCCGTGATGATGCCCGGCCAACCCGGGCGCACACCCTGTCCCGCCGCCGAAGAGCCCTGCCCGTTCACGAGTCCTCGCCTTCCACCCGCATCACACTGACCACGTTCCGCACCACGTCGAGCTTGCTGATCTCGCTCACCGTGGCCTCCAGCGCCGCGTCCGGCGCCAGGTGCGTCACCACCACGAGGCTCGCGGTGGAATGCTTGTCCCGCTGCCGCACGGCCGCGATGCTGACCCCGTGCACGGCGAAGACCTGCGCGATCTGCGCCAGCACACCCGGCTTGTCGGCCACGTCGAGACTGATGTGGTAGCGGGTCGGCGTCTGCCCCATCGGCCGCACCGGCAGAACGGCGTGTGCGGACTCGCGCGGCCCACGACCGCCCGCGACCCGGTTGCGGGCCGCCGCCACGAAGTCTCCCAGCACGGCACTCGCGGTGGGCGCGCCACCGGCGCCCTGGCCGTAGAACATCAGCTCGCCCGCGGCCTCGGCCTCGACGTACACGGCGTTGAACGCGCCGCTGACGCCCGCGAGCTGGTGACTCCGCGGGATCATCACCGGGTGGACGCGGGCGGACACCGACTCCGTGCCGTCCTCCGCCGTCACCCGCTCGCAGATCGCGAGCAACTTGACCGTCCGGTTCAGCCGCTTCGCCGCACCGATGTCCGAGGCACTGATGTTCGTGATGCCCTCGCGGTACACGTCGGACGCCGTGACCCTCGTGTGGAACGCCAGCGACGCGAGGATCGCCGCCTTCGACGCGGCGTCGTACCCGTCGACGTCGGCGCTGGGGTCCGCCTCCGCGTACCCGAGCCGCGTGGCCTCGTCCAGCGTCTCGGCGTAGCCGGCGCCCGTGGAGTCCATAGCGGACAGAATGAAGTTGGTGGTGCCGTTGACGATTCCCATGACCCGGGTGATCCGGTCGCCCGCCAGCGACTCGCGCAGAGGACGCAGCAACGGGATCGCACCGGCCACGGCCGCCTCGTAGTAGAGGTCGACGCCGGTCTCGCTCGCGGCCGCCGCGAGCTCCGCGCCGTGCTCGGCAAGCAGCGCCTTGTTCCCGGTGACCACCGACTTACCCTTGCGCAGCGCGGTCAACAGCCAACCGCGCACCGGCTCGATGCCGCCGATCAACTCGATCACGACGTCCACATCGGACTCCACGAGCTTGCCGGCGTCCGACGTCACCAGATGCTGCGGGAGCTCGGGATGCTTGTCCGGCCTGCGCACCGCGATGCCCGCCAGTTCGACAGGCGCACCGATCCGGGCGGCCAGCTCGTCGGAGTCGTCCAGCAACCGGCGGACGACCTCGCTGCCGACCGTGCCACAACCCAGCAGCGCGACCCGGACCGGAGTCTCACGACGTTCGCTCACGACACCTCCAGTTTCCTGCGGGACGCTCACGTCACGACACCTCCAGGCGGAACAGGTCCTCGTTCGTCTCCCGCCTCAACAACAGCCGGTGGTTGCCGTTACGCACCGCCACGACGGCGGGCCGCGGTTGCTTGTTGTAGTTGCTCGCCATCGAGTAGCAGTACGCACCCGTGGCGGCCACGGCGAGCAGATCCCCAGGGGCCAGGGTGTCCGGCAACCAGCAGTCGCGGACCACGATGTCGCCGGACTCACAGTGCTTTCCCACGACCCGGGACAGCACGGCGCCACCCACACCCGGCTGGCCGTCGCTGCTCGACCGCGACACCAGGCGGCAGTCGTACGCGGCCTCGTACAGCGCGGTGCGGATGTTGTCGCTCATGCCGCCGTCCACGCTCACGTAGCGGCGGGCGACGTCCTCGCCGAGCGTCACGTCCTTGATCGTGCCGACCTCGTAGAGAGTCACCGTGCCCGGCCCGGCGATGGCCCGACCCGGCTCGCCCGCGATCCGCGGCACGGGCAGGTCGGCGAACGCGCACTCCTTGCGGACGATCTCGCGGATCTGCGTGATCATCTGTGCGGGTGGCGGTGGGTTGTCACGGTCGGTGTAGGAGATACCGAAACCGCCGCCGAGGTCCACGACGGACAGTTGATCGAGCAGCTCGGCGCCGTGTTCCTTGCGCAGGTCGGCGAGCAGGCCGATCACCCGGCGGGCGGCGACCTCGAACCCGTCGGTGTCGAAGATCTGCGACCCGATGTGACTGTGCAGGCCGACCAGCTTCAGCGACGGGCTGTTGAGCACCCGGCGCACGGCCTCGGCCGCATCGCCCGAGGCGAGCGAGAACCCGAACTTCTGGTCCTCGTGAGCGGTGGCGATGAACTCGTGCGTGTGCGCCTCGACACCCACGGTGACGCGCACCATGACCGCCTGCTCGATGCCGTGCCGCTCGGCGATCTCGGCGAGCCGCGCGATCTCGTGGTACGAGTCGAGCACCACGGTGCCCACTCCCACCTCGACGGCGTGCTCCAGCTCGGCGATCGACTTGTTGTTGCCGTGGAACGCGATCCGCTCGACCGGGAACTCCGCCCGCAACGCGACGGCCAGCTCACCGCCGCTGCACACGTCGAGACTCAGGCCCTTCTCCGCGACCCAGCGCGCGACCTCCGTACAGAGGAACGCCTTGGCGGCGTAGTGCACCAGCGCCGGGTCCTCGAACGCCTCGGCGTACTCGGCGCAGCGCGCCTTGAAGTCCACCTCGTCGATCACGAACAGCGGCGTGCCGTACGTCTTCGCGAGTTCCCGCACGTCCACCCCCGCGATCCGAACCACACCGTCGGGTGCGCGGTAGGTGTTGCGTGGCCAGACCTTCGGGTAGAGCCGGTCGAGCTCTTCCGAAGTGGACGGCGGGAAGCCCGCCTGGTCCGCTTGCGGGTAAACCTCCGCATGACGAGGCCCCGCGGGGTGTGCGCACATCAGCTACGTTCCTTTACGGCGAACCCGCACGACGCCGAGCGCCGTGCGGGGGTACTGCAGTTGGCCACGTCCTCGACGGTACGCCGCCGAGGCGCCGGACACCCTGCTACATCCGCTCCGGTGCGGACACTCCGAGCAGCGACAGCCCGTTGGCGAGCACCTGACGGGCGGCCTCGCACAGGGCGAGCCGGGCGTACGTGAGCGGGGTCGGCTCCTCGTCACCCTGTGGCAGAACACGCGCGGCGTCGTAGAACTTGTGGTAGGCCGACGCCAGCGCTTCGAGGTAGCGGGCGACGCGGTGCGGTTCCCGCAGTTCGGCCGCCTTCTTCAACGTCGCGGGGAACTCCCCGATCGTCCTGATCAGGTCGCCCTCCCTCGGGTGGGTCAACAGGCTGACGTCGGCGTCGGCCCGCAGTTCGAGGTCGTGTTCGGCGGCGTTGCGCTGCAGGGACGCCAACCTGGCGTGCGCGTACTGCACGTAGAACACCGGGTTGTCGTTGCTGCGCTTGCGCAACAGGTCGAGGTCGACGTCCAGCGGAGAGTCGACCGAGTAACGGCTCAGCTCGTAGCGTGCGGCGTCGACGCCGACGGCCTCGACGAGGTCCTCCATCGTGACGACCGTGCCCGCGCGCTTGCTCATGCGCACCGGCTTGCCGCCGCTGACGAGGTTGACGAGCTGCCCGGTCAACACCTCCACGGCGTCGGGGCTGCGGCCCATCGCGGCCGCGGCGGCCTTCAACCGCGCGATGTAGCCGTGGTGGTCGGCGCCGAGCATGTAGACACACAGGTCGAAACCACGGTCGAGCTTGTCGCGCAGGTAGGCGATGTCGCCGGCGATGTAGGCGGGCGAACCGTCCGACTTGACCACGACACGGTCCTTGTCGTCACCGTGCTCGGTGGACCGCAGCCACCACGCGTCGTCGGCGTTGTAGAGGCTGCCCGACTCCTTGAGCTCGCTGAGGATCCGGTCGAGGGCACCCGAGGTGTGCAGCGACTTCTCGGAGAACCAGACGTCGAAGTCGGTGCCGAACTCGCTCAGCGTGCGCTTGATCTCGTCGAGCATGAGCTCCACGCCCAGGCGCTTGAACGTCTCGAGCCTCTGCTCAGCGGGCTGGGACAGCGCACTCGGCTCACGGCGCAGTACCTCGGCGGCGATGTCGCCGATGTAGGCACCCGCGTAGCCGTCCTCGGGCGTGGGCTTGCCCTCGGCGGCGGCGATCAGCGACTCGGCGAAGCGGTCGATCTGCGCCCCGGCGTCGTTGATGTAGTACTCGCGCGTCACCTTGGCGCCCTGCGCGGCGAGCAACCTGCCGAGGGCGTCGCCCACGGCCGCCCACCGCGTGCCGCCGAGGTGGATGGGGCCGGTCGGGTTCGCCGACACGAACTCCAGGTTGATGCTGCGACCTTCATAGGCGTCGCCCCGGCCGTAGTCGGCGCCCGCCTCCAGCACCTGCCGCACGATCTCGCCCTGCGCGTCGGCGGCGAGGCGGAGGTTGAGGAACCCGGGACCCGCCACCTCGGCCGAGTCGACCTCGGGTGAGGCGGAGATCACATCGGCGAGCTCCTGCGCGAACTCCCGAGGCTGCAACCCGGCCTTCTTCGCCACCTGCAGCGCGAGATTCGTCGCGTAGTCGCCGTGCTCGGGATTGCGGGGTCGCTCCACCGTCACGCGCTCGGGCAGGATGCTGTGATCCAGCCCGCGATCGGAGAAGATCCGGGCGGCGGACGTACGAACGAGATCAGCGAGAGCGGCGGGAGTCACGAGCCGAGTGTAAGTCCGACGGCGTCCAGGGTTGACACCGGTCGCCGCTAGTATCACTACACTTCAGAGCGGGTAATCGCAGCCGGAGGAATCGACGGGAGCCATGGCCAACGGAAAGCAGAAGAAAGGCGCCGCCAAGAAGAAGGGCAGCGTCGCAGCGGCCCGGGGTTCGGTGGTCGCCGGCAAGCAGACTCCGTGGGGCACCATCGCCGCGGTCGTGGGCATCGTCCTGCTCGCCGCCGGCGTTTTCGGCTACTACTACGTGGCCTCGGGCGACCAGCGCGCCCAGCGGGAACGCGAGGAGGCCGCGGCGAGCTTCGCACCGAACGCGGACAATCCCGACCCCTCCACCAAGATCGACGGCGTCGTGACCGAGGAGTACGTCGGCGGGGCGCACGTGCTGCCCGACGAGCGCGTCGCCTACGACAAGACGCCCCCGTTCGGTGGCCCGCACGACGGTTACTGGGCCGCGTGCACCGGCACCGTCTACCCGGAGGCCGTTCGCACCGAGAACATGGTGCACTCGCTCGAACACGGCGCGGTCTGGATCGCCTACGACCCGGACAAGGTCAAGGGCGAGCAGCTGGACGAGCTGAAGCTCCGCGTCGAGGGCGAGCCGTTCATGATGATGTCGCCGTACCCCGGTCTCGACTCCCCCGTCTCGCTGCAGTCCTGGGGTCACCAGCTGAAGGTCGACAGCGTCGAGGACGAGCGCATCGACCAGTTCATCGCCGCGCTGCGCCGGAACCCGAACACCTATCCCGAGGTCGGCGCCTCCTGTGACGCGCTCGGGCCCGGCATGTTCGACCCCGACAACCCGCCGGCGTTCAACGCCGAGCCTCCCGGCCCCGACGCCAAGCCGATGGACTACCAGGGCAGCGACGGCGCCCCGGAGGAGGAGATGGGCACCCAGATGCCTCCGCAGCAGCAGGGGTCGTCGACACAGAGCGAGGGCTGAGTATTGGCGGGACAGGAGCGACCCGAAGCGGAGACGTCTGCCGAGACGGATGTCACTCCCCGGAGCGGGCCTCCCACCTGGTCGCGCGTGGTGGTCTTCGGTGCCGCGGCGCTCGCGGCACTGCTCATCGGCGCCACGATCGGTCTCGCCATCGGGCAGAGCCGCAGTGGGGACGACACTCCGCCGACCCCGCAGGCCGGTTCCGTCGAGGTCGGGTTCGCCCACGACATGTCCCGCCACCATCTTCAGGCCGTGACGATGGCCAACTGGGCTCGCGATCACAGCGACGACCCGGAGATTCGGCAGCTCGCGTTCGACATCGCGAGTGTCCAGCTCGAACAGGTCGGTCGGATGAAGGGCTGGCTCATGCTGTGGGGCCAGCCCGAGGAACCGCTCGGCGAGCCGATGAAGTGGATGTCGGGCCCTCAGGGCCACGGCCATGCCCACGGCTCGCCGGGCAGCACCACGACCGACGACGGTCGGATGCCCGGCATGGCCAGTGAGGAGGAGCTGGCCACGATGCGTTCGCTGTCCGGCGAGGAGCTGGACGTCTACTTCCTCCAGCTCATGCTGCGCCACCACGAGGGCGGCGTCGACATGGCCCAGTACGGCCACGACCACTCGTCCGTGCAGTCGGTGAAGACGCTCGCGAAGAGCATGCTGGTCTCGCAGGGCGCCGAGATGGACACCATGCGCGGCATGCTCGCCGAACGTGGCGCGGAGCCGCTGCCGTTCCCCTGACCGGCTACCAGTGCAGTTGGGCGCAGCGGCGCGCTGATTCCTTCGGCTCCACCTGCAGCGTCGCGTGCTCGATCGCGTAGCGGGTGGACAGCAGGTGCTGCGCCGACGCGAGCACGTCCGCCGGCTCCGCCCCGACGTCGATCGTCAGGTGTGCCGAGGCCACCTCCATGCCTGACGTCAACGTCCAGACGTGCAGGTCGTGGACGTCGGCCACACCGGGAAGGTCGTGCAGGTCGCGGTTGAGCGCCTCCACGTCGATGGTGTGCGGTGCGTGCTGGAACAGGATGCGCAACGCGCGGCGGGCGAGCACCACGGTGCGCGGCAGCACGAAGAGCCCGATGGCCACACCGATGATCGGGTCCGCGTACCGCCAGCCGGTGGTGAGGGTCAGCGCGCCGCTGACGAGTACGCCGACCGAGCCGACGAGGTCGGCGAGCACTTCGAGGTACGCGCCGCGCACGTTGAGGCTCTCCTGAGCGCCACGGCGCAGCAACAGGAAGGCGATGACGTTCGCCACGAGCCCGACCGTGGCCACCAGCAGCACCGGGAGCCCCGGCACCTCCGGCGGGTCGGTGATGCGGTCGATCGCCTCGTACACCACGTATCCGGCCACCGAGAACAGCAGCAGCGCGTTGGCGAGCGCGGCCAGCACCTCGGCGCGGTACATGCCGAAGGTGCGGGTGAACGTGGGCCCGCTGCGACGGCCGAGCTGGATGGCGACGAGCGCCATGCCGATGCCGAGCACGTCGGTGAACATGTGGGCGGCGTCGGAGAGCAGCGCCAACGACGACGTCGCGATACCGACACCGAACTCGACGACCATCACCACGGCGCCGAGAGCGAGGGCTATGGCCAGACTCACGACGTACCGACCCGATGCGCTCGCGTTCGGCGACGGCAGGTGTCCGTGCCCGTGGCCGTGTCCCATCGCCTCGCCTTCCTCCGACCCGTACCGAGGCCGAACGTATAGCGATATGCGCATGATTGCAAGTAGTGGCACATGTGTCCGCAACGACACCCGCCACCGACGCCGAAGCTTCCCCTTACCCTCCCCGGCCAAACCCCCGGATCATGAAAGGCAACCCGCCGACACAGCCCCTCCGGGCCATGCGCTAAGCTTTCCTCATCGCACGCGCGATGGGCCCTCGTAGCTCAGTGGATAGAGCACTGCCCTCCGGAGGCAGGTGTCGCAGGTTCGAATCCTGCCGAGGGCGCCCCACGCGAAGCACACGAAACGGGCCTCGACCAGCGGAAACGCCAGTCGAGGCCCGTTCTCGTTGTACCCGACCAAACCCGGTGACACCCGGTCGAGTCCGGAGCCGATCGCCGCCGCAGCCATGACGATCCACGGTGACGTCGCCGTGTTGGGGGCCTCGACCCTGCCCGCGCATCGGGGTCGGGGTGCGCAGTCGCGGCCGAACGTCCATCACCGGGTATGACTCGCCTCCGGGCACATCAGCTCGATCCACCGCGACAAGCGCGACGCTGGCGAAATCCCGATGCGGGCGTTGGTTCCGCTTGCCATCCTGAGCCCATGTCGACGTTCGAAGCGCTTGTCGCCGAGGGTGAAGCGGTCCCGACCGAGGGGTGGGACTTCTCGTGGTTCGACGGCCGTGCGACCGAACAGCGCCCGTCCTGGGGCTATGCGCGGTTGCTCGCCGAGCGGATGTCGAAGGCGGAGGCGGCACTCGACATCCAGACCGGCGGGGGCGAGGTGCTCGCCTCCATCCCGGTCGCTCCACCGGCGCTGGCGGCGACCGAGTCGTGGCCGCCGAACCTGGTGAGAGCCCGACGCAACCTCGCCCCGTTCGACGCCCAGGTGGTCGAGGTCTCCGATTCGGACGACCTGCCGTTCCCGTCAGGCCACTTCGATCTGGTGGTCAGCCGGCACCCCGTCCGCACCCGGTGGGACGAGATCCATCGGGTTCTGCGCCCGGACGGTACGTACCTCTCCCAGGCCGTGGGCGCAGGCTCGGTACGCGAGCTGACCGACTTCCTGATGGGCCCGCAGCCGGTCCACCCGTCGCGCAGCCCGATCGTGGCGGTGGCCGACGCGGAGTCGGCCGGACTGGACGTCGTGGACCTACGACAGGAAGCACTCCGGATGGAGTTCCACGACATCGCCGCCGTGGTGCACTTCCTCCGCAAGGTGATCTGGATCGTCCCGGGCTTCACCGTCGACGCCTACCGTGACCGCCTCGCGGAGCTCCACGACTTCATGCAGCGCCACGGTCCCTTCGTGGCCTACTCGCACCGCTTCCTCATCGAGGCCCGGAAGAAGGCCTAGGAACGGCGGCGAGAATCCCCGAAAAACGACGTGGTCGCCGTTCCACCCTCACGAACGGCGACCACGCGATCAGTACTCAGCAGTTCGGCGCGCTCCAGAACCGGCTCGCCTTGTTCCCCACGTGCACGTGGTCGTTGTGGCCCGGGTAGCCCGGCCCGAGGAGTTCCTCGAAGCCCGCCGACTTACCGCTGTTCCACATCTGGCACTGGCTGGGCGAGCTGCTCAGCCCGAGGTCCGCGGCCTGGCCGTACATGTGCAGGCTCGTGGACGAACCACCCACCGACGAGTTGCACGACACGCTGCGGAAGCCGGAGGTCACCACGAGCGGGCGGTCACCGAGCTTGTGGCGCATGGCTTCGAGCTGCCACATGACCCGGCGCATGTTCTCGCGCGCCGTGGCCGCCGTGACCTTGCCACCGTTGTAGTTGCGGGCACCGCAGTTGTAGTTGAACTCCGAGTGGTCGAAGTGGATGGGCGTGCAGTCCGCGTCCTGCAGCTGGTAGATCTTGTTGAACGTCTGGGTTCCGGCCACACCGTCCGCGGACAGGCCGTATCCACTTTGGAATCGCTTCACGGCCGCCGCGGTGGCGGGCCCGTACTGTCCGTCGATCGCGAGGTTCTCCCCCGACGCGACCCAACCGGCCACGCGGATCTGCAGTTCCCTCACATCACTGCCGCTCATGCCGCTGCTGAGCGTGCGGCTCCAGGTGTAGCACTCGTCGGCCGACGCGGTGCTGGGCGCCACCGCCTCCACCGCCACCGTGCCACCGAGTGCGATCGCCAGAACGGCGAGCACATATCCGATCCGTTTACGCATTGCGCCTCCGCGAGAAGAGTGCGTCGTGCAGGGTTCGTCGCACGCTCGGCATCCTTGCCGTGGATCTCTCGCGGAGTCAATGCAAGTATCGAGAATTTCCGCCTAGCGGCTCAGTACCGAAGTGGCGGTTGCGGTGACGGAGCCGATGTGGTGGCCAGAGCCTTCACCTTCGCGCAGCCGTAGAGCAAGTAGCCGGCGGCCAGGACGGCGGCGAGGAAACCCAGCACGGTGAGCGCGAAAGCGTCGTCGTCGGGGTCGAGGAAACTGCCGTAGCGGCCGACGTCGGCGGCGAGGAAGTAGACGAGGTACGCCAGCGGCGGCCCGAGCACCGCTGTCGCTCCGCGCCACCACGGGGATCGCGGCTCGTGCCGCCTCCCACCCGCGAACGCCGGATACAGCAGCAGTCCGGTGTAGACGATGGCGGTGAACAGACTGGCCTGCTGGCTCAGCCCCGGCATCGCGCTCTGCAGGCCCACCTCGCCGACGATGGAGAGAAAGCCGATGCAGGCGAAGGCCACGATGAGCAGCCGTCAGAGGCTGACCCCGACGAGCACCCCGACCGGGACGCGCTGCTGCTGCGGCCACGGCTGATGGCCGTATCCGGGCGGAGGCGGCGGGCCGGGCGGCCTGTGCGGTGGTCGGGGCGAGGCCATCCCGTGCCCGGGC